>CAXTKQ010000042.1:0-17787 GCA_964244955.1 uncultured Sphingobacteriaceae bacterium
AGTTATCCCTTATTTAATTGCTTTCCTATCGTATCACAAACATAGGATGACAGCATGATAAATTTTTGGTTGATAAAAGAAGTATGAACGTTTTCTGTCATCTCGACCAACGGGAGAGCTCTTCTTCAAAGCTGGATAAGATTGAATTGTTGAAAGAAGATTTCTCCCTTTGGTCGAAATGACAGTGTGATAAATTTTTGGTTGATAAAAGAAGCATTAGTAAATTCCGTTTTTAAGGTTGTACATTGCTCCTTTAAAAACCGGTTTCAATAATTCTACAGCCATTTTACTACGTTGTCCGCTTCGGCAACAGAATACAATTTTTTTGTTTTCTGGGAGAGAACCTGCCTCGTCTATCAATTCATCAAAGGGAATGTTAATGCCGCCGATGTTGTAATCTTCAAACTCGTAATCTTCTCTTACATCAACCAGGTAAACTTCGTCTGGTGTTTTTTCCAGCCAGTTTTCTAATTCTTCTATGCTGATTTCCTGATTGTTGGCTTTAGTAACTTCAACTTCTTTTGTTTTGGTTATTGGTTTTTGCTGAGTTTGTTTGGCGAACTTAAAAACGCTGACAGCATTATCCAAAGCGTTAACCGTCATCAGTTTTCCGGATAATGTTTCTCCGATCTCACAAATAATTTTGATGGCTTCGTTTGCCATATATAAACCAACCAAACCCGGCAATACGCCTAAAACGCCAATTTCCGCACAATTTGGAACATCATTATCTGCAGGGGCTTCGGGGAAAATATCACGATATTGCGGTCCGCCTTTAAAATTAAAAACAGAAATATGGCCTTCAAACTTAAAAATGGAACCAAAAACAAGCGTTTTATTTAAAGCAACACAAGTATCGTTTACCAGATAACGCGTTGGGAAATTATCAGAACCATCAATAATTAAATCATATGTTCCAATTAATTCTTTAGCATTTGCTACCGTTAATCGTTCCTGATAAGCCTTTATTTCAACATAAGGATTCATCATTTTCAGCTTTTCAGCAGCCACAATTGCTTTGGATTTTCCCACATCGGCCATGGAATATAAGATTTGCCGGTGCAAATTGCTTTCATCAACAAAATCATCATCCACAATCCCGATTTCGCCTACGCCTGCCGCAACCAGATATTGCAAAACCGGGCAGCCCAGCCCGCCTGCGCCAACCATCAGCACTTTGGCTGCTTTTAGTTTTTGCTGACCGGATAATCCAATTTCCGGTAAAATGATTTGCCGGTTATATCGTTTTAATTCTTCACGTGCTAACATTGTTTTCTCTAAAAAGCCAAACTATTGTCCCAATCTTTCCAAACTGGCTCGTAACCTTGTGCTGCAATCATGGCTGCAATTGCTGCCGGACTTCTATCATCTGAAATTTCAAATTGCTCTAATGATTCCGGTTCAACAGCATAACCGCCAGGATTGGTTTTAGAACCAGCACTAATGGCTGTAATACCTAATTTAATAATGTTGTTCCTAAATTTTTCTGATTCGCGTGTAGAGATAGAAAGCTCTACTTCTTCATTAAAAATCCGGTAAGCGCAAATTAACTGCACCAGTTCGCGATCGCTCATTTCCACTTTTGGCTCCAGTCCGCCACTAAACGGCCGCAACCTCGGAAAGGAAATGCTATACTTCGTTTGCCAGTACTTTTTCTCTAAATAATCCAAATGCAGAGCGGTGAAAAAACAATCCGTGCGCCAGTCTTCCAATCCAATTAAAACACCTAAACCCATTTTATGGATGCCTGCCTCTCCCAGCCGGTCAGGCGTTTCCAATCGGTATTGGAAGTTTGATTTTTTTCCTTTGGGGTGATGTTTCCGGTAATCTTCCTGATGGTAAGTTTCCTGGTAAACCAAAACGGCATTTAATCCGTAAGGCGTTAACTGCCGGTAATCTTCCAGATCCAACGGCTGCACTTCCATCGAAATATGCGAAAAATGCGGGCGGATTAAATCCAGCACTTTTTTAAAATAATCTACATGAACGGTCTGATTAGCTTCCCCTGTAACCAGCAAAACATGGTTGTAGCCCATATCTTTAATTACGGCCACTTCCTGCATAATCTCCATCGGTAAAAGTGTTTTACGCTTTACCTTGTTATCATAACTAAAACCGCAGTACGTACAAATATTGTTGCACTCGTTGGAGAGATACAGCGGCACGTACATTTGCACCGTTTTGCCGAAACGCTTTAACGTTAATTGCTGGCTCAGTTGCGCCATTTGCTCCAGATAAGGCGCAGCAGCAGGCGAAATCAAGGCCTTAAAATCTTCCAATGTTCTTTTAGGGGAAGCAAGGGCGCGCTCCACATCCATACTGTTTTTAGCATAGATATTTTGCTTCGTTTCGTCCCAATCGTACGATTCAAAAATTTGTGTGAAATTACTCATCTAAAAAAGAAGTTAAAGGACTGCTTGCCACTGCGTGAGAAACCGGAGCTGCCAGTTTTGCTTCAAAAGCCATGCGCCCGGCTTCTACCGCCATTTTAAAGGCGGCTGCCATTTGCACCGGATTACTGGAAACCGCAATTGCGGTATTGACCAACACCGCATCGGCACCAATTTCCATTGCCCAAGCGGCATCCGATGGCGAACCAATTCCGGCATCAATCACCACCGGAACGTTACTTTGACTGATGATAATCTCTAAAAAATCAATCGTTTTTAAACCTTTGTTACTGCCAATAGGCGAACCTAAAGGCATCACGGCTGCTGTTCCGGCATCTTCCAAACGTTTGCACAAAACCGGATCCGCATGAATGTAAGGCAAAACGATAAAACCTAATTTTGCCAGTTCTTCGGTTGCTTTCAGTGTTTCAATCGGGTCGGGCATCAAATATTTGGGGTCCGGATGAATTTCTAATTTAATCCAGTTCGTTTCCAAAGCTTCCCGCGCTAATTGCGCTGCAAAAACAGCTTCACGCGCGTTACGAACACCAGAAGTATTGGGCAGCAAATTGATGTGCGGATATTTTAAGCGCAGCAATAAATCATCGTTATCCTGATGGTCGGTGTCCACACGTTTCAGTGCAACCGTAACCAATTCTGAGCCTGACGCCAGCAAAGCATCTTCCATCAAAACAGAAGAACTGAATTTTCCGGTTCCGGTAAAAAGGCGCGAACTAAATATTTTGTCTGCTATTTTTAACATCAAATTTTAGGTGATAAAAGAAGCATTGCTTCCGGTTAATATTCTTGTTTGGCCAAATTGGTTTGCAACAGCATTTCCTGTACCGTTTCTTTTGGGTTTTCGGCCCTCGTAATTGCGCCCGAAACAGCAACGCCATAAATGCCGGTTTGGATGATGGAAGCAACATCTTCCAATTCAATTCCGCCGATAGCAATAATTGGCGTTGTAATTTGCGCTTCCTGCATTTGCTGCATAATGGTTTTATAACCTTCCAAACCTAAAATCGGACTTAATTTTTCTTTTGTTTTGGTGAAACGGAAAGGCCCTAAACCAATATAATTTACGCCTTCGCTTACTCTTTGCTGAATATGTTCAAACGTATTTGCCGTTCCGCCGATCATCATTTCCGGCCCAACAATTGCCCTTGCCTGCAAAACCGGCATATCCTGCAAACCTAAATGCAAACCATCGGCTTTTGCTTTTAGCGCAACTTCCGGATGATCGTTTACAATCAATTTTGCCGAAAACGCATCACATAATTTCCTGGCTTCCAAAGCCAATTCAAGCACTTTTTCTTCCGGTTGGTTTTTTACGCGGAGTTGTATCCAGTTGCAGCCTGCTCCCAGTGCTTTTTTTATGGCTTGTAAATACGTTTGTTCGGCATTTTCCTGGGAAATGTATTGAAGTTTAGCAATCATTTTTTGGGTTTTTATTGCGGAATGGTTAAAGCCGGAATACTGTTTTTAAAGCATATTTCCTGCAAAGTTTTAAAATTAGAAACGGTGTTTTCCGGCTTTTGCCAAATACTTCCCAAAACAGCAGCGCCATCAAAATTCATCGCTTTAAGCTGATGGATGTTAGTTGCATCTATTCCGCCTAAAGCAATTACTTCCGGTTGGTGTACTGATTTTTGCAGGATAAAAGAAGCATTGGCAAAACCCGGATAATTTGCTTTGCTGATGCTGTTAAAAACCGGACTTAAAAGCACATAGTCAAAATGCGTATGTTCCGCAACCGCTTGAATTTTATGAACGGAAGTACTGAGTATCAATCCTTCTTTTTTAAGCCGTTGAAGTTTGTCATTTTTAGTATTACTTCTATCCTGCTCTGTAAAATGCAATCTATGGATGCTGTTTTTACCGGCTAAAAAATGGTATTGGTGCAAAGCAATTTTAGGGCGATGCTCCGGTACAATTTTTTTGATCAGCCCTTTCACTTCTGCAGGCGTTTGTTTTGGTTTCCGCAAATGGAAACAACTCATTCCGGCCTCAAAAAGCTGGTTGATTATTTTTGCTTCCTCCGGAACTTGTTCTTCGGCAGAAATGACGATCAGTTTCATTTGAAATGTTTTAACTGTTAACCGCCTTGTGTGGCTGTAATCATTACAATCTGGTCGCCGTTTTGCAGTTGCTGCGCCATCCAGTTTGTTTTTGGAACGATGGTTTGGTTAATGGCAATTGCGATGCCTTTTGCCGGCCGGTTAAGCACTTTTAAAACCAGTTCTTCTACAGAACAAGTTTCTGAAACCGAATATTTTTGTTGATTAACAGTTACTTCCATGTTGTTTAAACTAAACCTTAGGGATTGTTCCTGTTTGTGAGAGGGAAAAAAGCAAAACAGCACATTCGCTTTTACTTTTCCCTTCGGCAGTATTAACTGCATCAGGTTCAAAGGGTATTATCTCAGTCCGAAGGACACCCCTAAAGTTGCAGTAAATCTAAAAGAAAAAATTTATAATCCTGCTTTATTTTAAGAGTCTTTTTAAAATTGTACAATAGCCTTCAATATTCTCCGGATTGATCGTAATGCTTCTTTTACCGTACAAAAATTGGTGCCTGTATCCATTGAAATAAACCCAATGTTTGCCGGTTTTTAGGTGATAAAAGAAGTATTTGGCCATGCCGTACTGTACCATTAAACCTTACACCCCAAATTACCTTTTTATTGTTATTTCGGCTAAAGCCAGTAATACGGTTTACAACCTTTCTTTTTTTCTGAAAAACATACCTGCCTTATTGTTTTTCTTACTTTTTCATCAAATTTTTGCCTTTATTTATGAAATTAGCAACATTTCTTGTAACTATGGGCATTATTTTCAAACTGTATTTTTTTGGAATAATCATCAGCAAACTTGTTAAAAATCTATAATTAATATGTCTAACATCCGTTTTCAGGCGCTTCAGTCTGTTTCAACCCGCACTATTCCTGAGGTAAATGCGCCTTCGCCCAAAATTTCCGACTATTTTGGTTCTAATGTTTTCGACAAAAAGAAAATGAAGGAATATTTATCAAAAGAAGCCTACCAAAGCATTATAGATTCGATTGATAAAGGTGTGCCGGTTGAACGTGAAATTGCCGAACACATCGCCTCGGCCTTAAAAACCTGGGCGGTAAGCAAAGGCGTTACGCATTATACACACTGGTTTCAGCCGTTGACTGGCACAACTGCCGAGAAACATGATTCGTTTTTTGAACCCAGCGGCGACGGAAACGGCATCGAAAAATTTAGCGGCGATGCCTTGGCGCAGCAAGAACCAGACGCTTCGAGTTTTCCCAACGGCGGTATCCGCAACACTTTTGAAGCCCGTGGTTACACGGCTTGGGACCCATCTTCTCCCGCATTTATCATCAGCCAAACGCTTTGCATCCCAACGGTTTTTGTTTCGTACACCGGCGAAGCGCTGGATTTTAAAGTGCCCTTGCTAAAAGCCTTGGTTGCTTTGGATAAAGCTGCCGTTGATGTTTGCCATTATTTTGATAAGGGTATCGAAAAAGTAAACGCTTCTTTGGGCATCGAGCAGGAATATTTTTTGGTGGATGTGGCTTTGTTCAATGCGCGTCCTGATTTATTTTTAACGGGAAGGACACTTTTCGGCCACATGTCGGCCAAAAGCCAACAGTTGGAAGACCATTATTTTGGATCTATCCCCGACCGCGTTTACGCTTACATGCAGGATTTTGAAACGGAAGCTTTAAAACTTGGCATCCCGTTAAAAACCCGCCATAACGAGGTTGCGCCTTCGCAGTTTGAATGTGCGCCTATTTATGAAGAGATCAACTTGGCCATTGATCACAACCAGTTGCTGATGGATTTGATGGACAAAGTTGCCTTGCGCCATCATTTTAAAGTTTTATTGCACGAGAAACCTTACGCTGGTATCAACGGTTCGGGCAAACACAACAACTGGTCTTTGATTACCAATACGGGCAAGAACCTGCTTTCGCCGGGCAAAACGCCGAAGAATAATTTGATGTTTTTAACCTTTTTTGTGAACACCATCCGTGCGGTTTACGAACATGCAGATTTGCTGCGCGCTTCCATCGCTTCGGTTACCAACGACCATCGTTTAGGTGCGAACGAAGCTCCGCCAGCCATCATTTCCATCTTTTTGGGAAGCCAGTTGAACGAGGTTTTGGATGAGATAGAAACAGCACGTATCAGCCGGATCATGAAAGACGAAAACTCGCTATGGTCGGGAATTCCAAAAATCCCGCAGATTTTGCGCGATAATACCGATCGTAACCGGACTTCGCCTTTTGCATTTACCGGCAATAAGTTTGAATTGCGTGCAGTTGGTTCTTCGGCCAACTCTTCCAGTCCGATGACGATTCTGAATTTGATTGTTGCCGACCAGTTGACCAAGTTTAAATACGATGTGGACAAGCTGATTAAAAAAGGCGAGAAAAAGGATGTGGCCTTGATGACGGTCATCAAACGCTACATCAAAGAATCGAAAGCCATCCGTTTTGAAGGAAACGGTTACAGTGAGGAATGGGAAAAAGAAGCGGCAGCACGCGGTTTGGCAAACATTAAATCCACACCAAAAGCGCTTGACGTTTTACTGTCAGAAAAAACAGCCGAACTGTTTAACAAAACCGGCGTTTTCAGCGAGCGAGAAGCCCATGCCCGCCACGAGATTTTGCTGGAAAACTTCTACAAAAAACTACAGATTGAAGCGCGCGTGATGGGCGAGCTGATCAACAGTTCTATCCTTCCTGCGGCAATTATCTACCAAAACAAACTGATTGACAACGTAAAAGGTTTAAAAGAAATTGGCTTGGAAGAAGCAGCTTACAGTGTTCAAATGGAGTTGATTCGCAAAATCTCCAACCACATCAACGAAGTACAGACCAACGCCAAACAAATGCTGCAAGAGCGAAAAAATGCCAACGCCATCGAAGACATGCGCGAAAAATCCATTGCTTATGATGAAAAAGTAAAAGGCTATTTCGACCCGATCCGTTACCATGTTGATAAACTGGAACAATTGGTGGACGATGCACAATGGCCGCTGCCAAAATTTAGGGAGTTGTTGTTTATAAAGTAGGCCGAAGGCTATCAGCTTTCAGCAGTCAGCTATCAGGGCTGTTCTAAATATAAAAGCTTCGGAATTTTCCGGAGCTTTTTTTATACCCATAAAAACAGTATCGAACTTTTTACACGCTGATCGCTGAAAGCTAATTGCTAAAAGCTTTTTTTGCCTATAAAAACAGTATCGAACTTTCTACACGCTGATCGCTGAAAGCTGATTGCTGAAAGCTTTTTTATGCCGATAAAAACAGTATTGGACTTTTTATACACTGAAAGCTGATTGCTGATAGCTGATAGCTTCTTCCATTTTCCTACTTTTGCCCCATGATTTCTTCACAGCGATATGATCTGCGGGGCGTTTCGGCTTCCAAAGAAGACGTGCACCAGGCCATCAAATCCATTGACAAGGGTATTTTTCCGAAAGCTTTTTGCAAAATTATCCCTGATATTTTGGGCCATGACGAAGCATACTGCAACATTATGCACGCCGATGGAGCCGGCACAAAATCATCTTTGGCGTATTTGTATTGGAAAGAAACAGGCGATCTGTCGGTTTGGAAAGACATTGCACAGGATGCCGTCATCATGAATTTAGACGATCTGTTATGCGTTGGCGCAACCGATGATATTTTACTTTCTTCTACCATCGGCCGGAATAAAAACCTGGTTCCGGGCGAAGTAATTGCCGCTATCATCAATGGAACCGAAGAACTGCTGGGGCAATTGCGCGAAGCAGGGATTGGTATTTATTCAACCGGCGGCGAAACGGCTGATGTTGGCGATTTGGTGCGGACGATTATTGTGGATTCGACCGTTACCTGCCGCATGAAAAAAGCAGATGTCATCTCCAACGGAAATATTCAAGCAGGCGATGTAATTGTTGGTTTGGCTTCTGACGGACAAGCTTCTTACGAAAATTCGTATAACGGCGGAATGGGTTCAAACGGCCTGACTTCTGCCCGCCACGATGTGTTTAATAAATCGTTAGCCGAAAAATATCCCGAAAGTTTTGATCCTTTGGTTCCCGAAGCTTTGGTTTTTTCCGGCTCCAAAAACCTGACTGATTTAGTTGATCTTGGCAACGGCAAAACTATAACAGCCGGAAAATTAGTGCTTTCCCCAACCCGGACTTATGCGCCGGTTATCAAAGAAATTTTAGAACAACATCGTCCACAAATTCACGGTATGGTGCATTGCAGCGGCGGTGCGCAAACCAAAGTTTTGCATTTTGTAAATCAGGTTCATGTGATCAAAGACAACCTTTTCCCGGTGCCGCCTTTGTTTAAATTAATTCAGCAAGAATCCGGCACCAACTGGCAGGAAATGTACAAAGTGTTTAACATGGGCCATCGAATGGAAATTTACGTGCCGGAAGCTTTGGCTGAATCTGTTATTGCTATTTCTAAAAGCTTTAATATTGAAGCTAAAATTGTTGGCCGCGTGGAAGCGGCATCTGCAAAAAAACTAACGATACGATCTGAGTTTGGGGAATTTGTGTATTGAAAATACTATGTTGACAATCTTTATCAAATAAAACGTTGATCATCAACCGGAAAGCGTATGCCAAGGAGCTTAAAAACCCGCGCAAGGATTTTAGGCGGAAGCACTTGTTCCCCAAAAAGGAATGGATATAATCCATCTGCGCTTCCTAACATTGTAGCTAAATCAGAAGCAGATATATTAAACATTTTCATTCTATGCAAAACAACTTCATAAAGTTGAAGCGTTAGAAATTTCAGCTTATATTTCTCATAATTGCCAACTAAAAAGAGCAAAGACAATAACTCAGCAAATTCAGGCGTATCAGGCTGAGCATCAAAAATTTTATTTACTCTAAGCAACGCTTGTTGGTATGCTGCTTCATTCTCAACACTTTGCCCCTCAAATAAACCATTACTCCAATCAACTTGCGTTGTTTTTTCATGGGTAGCAGGGTGAAAAAAAGGTTCTTTTACTACGTCTGTTTCGATTTGAATATCTGCTGCCGATTGTTCAAAGGGTTCAAAAGGCGGGCTTTTCAATATCACATCGGCTACCTTCACGCTCTTTGTTAAACTAGGATCCTTTTGTTGCAATTCTTTAAACTCACGTTCAGCTTCTTCCTCTTGTTCCTGCCGAGTTCCTACATTAGTAATGTAGACCGCTTTTGCAAAACAATTTATGCGGTATTTGATGCTGTAAAACCCGAGGTCAGGTTGTGCATTTCCGGCACCATGACCTTGAATGGGTTTTCCTTCCTGATTTAAAAACATGTTTTGTTCCTGACGGTAAGGGTATTCTTTGAGCCATGTCAACAAGGTTATACGAGCTTCCTGGTGTTTATTTATATATTCAGTGATCTTGTTTGTTGCAACTAAACTCATAAAATTTCGTTTTTAAAAATCGTGTGCTTTATTACTCATTCTACAATATAAAATAGTACCAAGCCGATTTATTCCGTAATACGGTTTTTCAAGATACATAATTGCAAATCAATAAAATCCTATCGCCGATGCCTTCTATGCTTTTTGCTGGAACGGCTGCTACTCTTTTTATGCGTAGTTTTTTTGCTTGAATGATGCCGTTTTTCTGCAACATGATGATGCTTCTTTTGCGACCTTTTTTTGGATGGAGTTCCTTCAGAAGAAGTTTTTGCAGGAGCAACCGATGCTTCTTTTACCAGTGTTTTTTTAGTGGTATCTGCTGCTGCAGTTGTTGCCGGTTTTTCATCTCCTGCCTCTACTGTTTTTACCGTAAAACTATTGTTGCGGATGCCATATTCCAAAATGCGTTTTTGGCCGGTCGGTTTGGCATCGGCCCCGCTCCCATCATAAACCGGAAACTGGCGCATCAATGTTCCTTCTTTGATGTAAAACTGGTCTTCGCCGCGGTAACCTTTTTTTTGTGAAGAGGTCAACCTGGGAAAATCCAGTTTTTGCGCCCGGTTGTCTTTGTACTCAAAAGCGTCAATTTGCGTGTGTTGGGTTGAATCTTTGGCTTTGGTCTGGATCAGGATTTCAGGGTTGCCGTCCATATCCATATCGGTATTGTAAACATCGGTGATCGCGCCGTCCAAATCACCGGTTGTTGTGGTGTACTTTGCACCAGTCGAATCTGATTCCAAAATCAAATAAGCACCGGTTTTGTTGGATCCCCGGCCCCAGCTAAAAACATCAAAAATATTATCCGGCGAAACTTCAATGGTTTTATGAAAACGGAAAGGCTGCATCAAAGCTGGTTTTGCCGTTGTAACTATTTTTTGCACAACCGGCTGCTGGTTTGATGAATTACAACCGGCCAAAATTGCAGTTGCAACAACCGCAATTAGTTGGCAAACAATGCTTCTTTTATCACCTAAAAAATCCATAGCTATCAGTTAAATAAAATGTCGGGCGGCAATTCTGTTTGTGGTTTTCCGGCTAAATTTAAATAAACTCTTAGCGTAGTTGCCTCACCAGCATCAAAATATTTGATCTTAATTTTATGGAAACCTTTTTGCAGCGGCACCTGGCTGTTTTTTTGCGACAAAGCATGTTTGCCGTCGTTGTCAACCACCAGTTCGTCGTCCAAAAACAATTGCGAACCATCATCAGAGCTCAACCCCAAATTGTAATTTCCATCCTGGTCAATGCGGATATTGCCCTGGTAAATCGCCCCAAAATAGCCGTTGTTTTTTCTAAGGCTTCCAACGTTAATCGTTTTCGTTGTCCCGGTATCAACCACCGTCGCGCTGTCCAATTGTGCCGAAGTATTGAAATTCCCGCTTACAATTTTATATTTTAAACCTTCAGCAAGCGGCTGGATGTTTTGCGCCAAAAAGGGCTGCCTGTTGTAAACCGATACTTTGTTTACCATGCTTTTTTTACCATTCGGCGTAACTTGCAGCGTTTGCAAATTGAGCGTTTGGTTGTTTTCTATGTTGATGTTGATTGGGTCTTTGTAAAGCAAACTTTTTTGTGCCGGTGAATTGCTGCTGACAGAATAATAAATTTTAGCATTGGTAACCGATGGTTTCAATTGATAATTCAGCGTTTGGCCGATCATAAAAGTATCACGGATGCCAAAAGGTTCCGGCACCCGGAAGTTGATGCTGTCGGCATCCAAACGGTACAAATGCCGCGGCAATCGTACTTCTGCAAAATCCCGGAAGTTTTTATTGGCCAAAGACGTCCATGCAATTTCAGACAAAGCCAGCAACCTTGGCAGCAACATATATTCTGCCTGCGCAGTTGTGCTAATGTATTCGGTCCATAAAGTTGCCTGCACGCCAATGATAAAAGCTTGCTGATCAGCAGTTAAAGCAGCAGGAACAGGATTATAAAGATAAGTTTGCTGCAAAGGCGCGTAACCATTGTTAGACAGCGGTTCCTGGGTTGATTTGGATTGTGCCTTATCAAAATACAAACCCGCTTTTTGCGAAGCCATAATTACATCATGGTTTTGCCTGGCTGCCGCAATTCCGCCGGTTTCGCCGCGCCAACTCATCACGGTTGCGTTTGGCGCCAGTCCGCCTTGTAAAATTTCGTCCCAGCCGATGATGCTTCTTCCGTTTTCATTCAGAAATTTTTCAATCCTCCCGATAAAATAACTTTGCAAACCGTGTTCGTTTTTCAGCTTCAGCCTTTTGATCAAACGCTGGCAAAACGGAGAATTGTGCCATACACTTTTCGGGACTTCATCGCCGCCGATATGGATATATTTCCCCGGAAACAATTGCATCACTTCCGTTAAAACGTTTTGCAGAAAGCTAAACGTAGAATCAGAAGGGCAATAAACGCCGTGAAAAACATGCCAGGTTTCGGCCACTTTATAAGTTTTGTTTGGCGTGCAGCCCAACTCCGGGTAAGCCGCAATCGCAGCCGTAGAATGGCCGGGCATTTCAATTTCCGGGATGATAGTGATAAAACGGTCGGCCGCGTATTTTACAATTTCTTTGATTTCTTCCTGTGTGTAAAAGCCGCCGTAAGGCGTGTTGTCAAATTGCTGCTGGCCGCGGTAACGGTAATTTCCAATCAAAGTTTGTGCGCGCTGGCTTCCAACTTCCGTCAGTTTCGGGTATTTTTTAATCTCGATCCGCCAGCCCTGGTCGTCTGTTAAATGCCAATGGAAAGTGTTGATTTTGTACATCGCCAGCAAATCCAAATATTGCCTGATAAAAGAAGCAGGAAAAAAATGCCGCGAAACATCCAAGTGCATCCCACGGTATTTAAACCGCGGATGGTCTTCAATTTCCGCACAATTGATGCTGTTTTTATCGGTTGTTTTTGTATCTGCCAGCAACTGGATCAATGATTGCACACCATAAAACAAACCGGCGCCTTTCCCAACAACCGTAATTTTTGCCGGCGTAACGCTTAAACGATAACCTTCTTCCGGCAAGTTTTCGGCACCAATTGAAGTTAATTCGATGATGGAAGTTGCCGTATCAGTTTTGGTTTGAAGATTTGAAGGATTAAATTGCTTGAGAAAAGAAGACAGGAACGCAACGGAACGGTCGTCTTTTAACTCCGATTTCACGATGCTTCTTTTATGCACATAAAATTTGCCCGGGTTTGGTTTGATGGAAAACGGTGCCGGGATGATGCCGAAATTTGGATCGGTTTGTTGAGAAAAACCCGGTGCGGCGGCAAAAATCAGAACAATAAAACTGCAGAAATATTTAAAAACCATGGAATAAACAAAACTATAAAAAATACTGGCCGAACAAAGCGTACGGCTTTAAGGGTGAGATTGTTACCTGAATATGACACCTACTTTTTTTCCTGAAATATTCTGGAGCAACGGTTTAAAGATGAGGCTTGCGTTTTGCTTTGTTTTTTGCAGCAACTGCATGTCCGAAGCATTTTTGAGCAAACGCTGCTCGGCAATTTTGTAGATGCCTTCTACCATATCTTTGGTATCGGTTGGAAACCAGGTTCCGGAAACATCATAAACCTGCGATTTCTGGTGGTCTAACTTGACGTAACAAATTTGTGGCTGCGGCAAAAACACGGTAACAGAATCTTCCCCTGCCGCAACAATGTCTTTTTTCTGGACTTTAGTGAGGTCAATGCAGCCGGTAACTTCGCCAACGGCAACAAACAAAATGCGTTTATCCGGCAAAATGGTGCGCACTTCCTTTTGCTCGATCACATCTTTCATCGAATATTTTACCAGTTCCAATTTTCCCATCGAAGTGATTTTCTGCACCATCACATCTTCTTTCATTTCCTTGCGGGAAGCAAAAAGTTTGTCTTTGAAATAGAAATAGCCGAAAGCCAGCACGCCCAGCACCATAATCCAACCGACTAAAGTTTTGATGATGGTGTTAGTTGCTGTGTTTGTATTTGCCATAATGAATTTTAGGTGGTAAAAGAAGCATCAGGTTTATCAGCAAAAACCTGTTTTGAAGTGTTGTATTAGAAGGACACACCTTCGACTACCTTTCTACCCTTTACCTTTCACCTTTCTACCCTTCGCCTCAAACCTGATACCTCAAACCCCTCGCCCTACACTTCAACAACGCTTTCTTTGGCAGCCAGATAACGCTCGGCTTCCAGCGCGGCCATACAACCTGTTCCTGCGGCGGTTATGGCCTGGCGAAAAACCTTGTCCTGCGCATCGCCGCAGGCAAAAACACCTTCAATATTGGTTTGGGTAGAACCGGGTTTAGTGATGATGTAACCGGTTTCGTCCAGATCAATCCAGCCTTTAAAAATATCCGTGTTTGGGTGATGGCCGATGGCCACAAAAAAGCCGGTAACGTCCAGCAAACGTTCTTCCTGCGTGTCGGTGTTTTTGATGCGGACACCGTTTACCGTTTGTCCGTTGCCTACAATTTCCTGCGTTTCCGAGCTGTAAATTACTTCGATGTTTGGCGTGTTTAAAACCCGGCTCACCATTGCTTTGGAGGCACGAAATTCTGGTTTACGCACAATCATATAAACTTTTCGGCACAATTTTGCCAGGTAAGTTGCTTCTTCGGCGGCCGTATCCCCGGCCCCAACAATCGCCACATCCTGGCCTTTAAAGAAAAAGCCATCGCAAACGGCGCAGGCAGAAACGCCAAAGCCATTATACTTTTGCTCGGATTCCAAGCCCAGCCACTTGGCAGAAGCACCGGTGGAAATGATTACCGTATCGGCCAAAATCGTTTTTACTTCATCCACCACCACTTTGTGCGGAGAACTTGAAAAATCAACCGAACTAACGTAACCAAAACGGATATCCCTGCCAAAACGCTCGGCCTGTTTTTGAAAATGCTCCATCATTTCCGGCCCTTGCACGCCATCCGGATAACCCGGAAAGTTCTCCACTTCGGTGGTTTGCGTTAGCTGTCCGCCGGCAAGCATCCCGGTGTATAAAACAGGCTTCAGATCGGCGCGGGCGGCATAAATTGCAGCCGTATAACCGGCAGGGCCAGAACCAATAATAAGGCATTGCACGTGTTCGGTAGATTGCGTCATGTTGTGTTTTTAAGTTTGTGCAAAAATACGTTTTTGGCGGGATAATTGGTTCAGGGCAAATGTCAGCCCGAAACAATTTTTAGGTGCCAAAAAAAGCATTGGCCGATTTTTGCCCATGCTTCTTTTATGCCTGTTTTTTTGGTGTTTGGCTTTGGCTTTCCTTTACCTGCCTGTTTGCTAGCAGTAAAATCAATTGCGGGTTTTATGGAGGGAAAAGTGGTTTTTTTAGAAGTACTAAGGTTTAAATTGATGGATATGATCCCGGATTTGATCAAGGCAGGTTTGCAATTCTTTTTTGACCTGTTTTTCCCAAAACCGCATCACCTTAAAACCTAAAGCTTCCAGTTTAATTTTGTTGATCCTGTCGCGCTGCATGTTCCGTTCGATTTTGGCAATCCAGAAACCGCGGTTGGCCTTGATTTTTTCGCGCTTGTTTTCCCAGTCAAACCCGTGCCAAAACTCGCCATCAACAAAAATTATGAGCTTGTATTTTCTAATTAAAATATCAGGCTTGCCGGGAAGCTGTTTGTTGTAAAGGCGGTAACGGATGCCCGCGCGCCATAAAGCCTTTCTTAATAAAACCTCCGGCGAAGTGTTTTTAGCTTTGATCTTGGCCATCAAACGGCTTCTTTCCGTAGTGGTATAAAAGCCGTTTTCCTCATTAAAACGCGGCACTATTATGGTTTCTTCTCCGTACTCAATCATGTATCATAGTAAAGAAAACGAATTGGATTGGCAGTTTGGTTTATAGAATTGGATTGTTTTTGTTAACAAAATAAGTTAAGAAAGATTTTTTAAAGCGATGATAAACGTTCACCAAATTTAGGCCGATAAAAGAAGCATTTGCTATTGACAAGTAATAAAGTTAAATGTATATTTACTAAAAAATTAGTTATGAAAAAGGCAGTACCTACCTAACAAAATTTTAAAATAGCCTCTAACAGAACAATATTTCTAATTTAAACATTAAAAAACACACCATGCTAAAATTCAAGGTTGTTATATCGCTTCTAACTATTTTCTATACCCTACCTGTCTTTTCTCAAAAAAAAGGGGACTCGACTACCCTCACCATAAAAAATTTAATACCCACAACGCATGATTATGTAACCATAAACTATAACGACCGGTATTATGACTTTAAATATAAGGTCTTGACCGATCAAAAAACCACATTTTCTTTTCCGGCCGATGAAAAATACAAAGTCCTTTTATTCCGTTACAATAATCTCTCCTTTAGTTATTTGGTATTTACAGGCGATTCTCTGGAAATAACTTATGATAAAAATAATAACCTTAAGGCCAGATCGCTCAGCAACCACCCCTTTATCAAAATATCTGAGGAGATCCATGATAAGGCAGGTGATATGTTTGATCTTAATTTTGAATCCGTTTCTTATAAAAGGCTAAACAGCTATTTGAATTCCATTTATGAAAATTATACAAAAAGTCGGCATATATTAGACTCAATAAGCATATTTCTATCGCTTGATACCAACCAGCACCGTGTTTTCCAATCTGAACTTTACGGTAGGTATTTATTGGATAAACTTAGGCCATTTTACCAACAAAGACCATTAAATACCGATTCCCTCCCCCCTAACTATAAAAAAGAGATGGAGGAGTTAAGGGGCTATTTCAACGGAAAGGAAATAAACAGGAACACAAATGAAAACCGTATGGCTGCTCATGAATATTTTAAATACTATTTGTGCAATCATAAACAGCCCCAAACCTTAAAAGAAGCTTTGATTGTTTTGCAACAGAACTTTGATTCGTACTGGCAGGACATATTGGCTTTTAGTTACATCAAAGAGAATTACCCCATGCTGAGGATCAGTGAAAAACCGCTTATTGAAAGTTACAAACACAGTTTGGCATCGGTTGGCAATGCCAATTACCTCTCTGTTTTAGAATCAAAGTATTTAGACCTTAAACAGGAAGACGTTGCATCGGCTCAGTTTATAACAATTAAAGGGGACAAAGTATCTTTAAAAGATATCTTGTCAAAAAACAAAGGAAAGACTTTGTACATTGATTTTTGGGCCTCCTG
The DNA here is from genome assembly GCA_964244955.1 of uncultured Sphingobacteriaceae bacterium. Lineage (GTDB taxonomy): Bacteria > Bacteroidota > Bacteroidia > Sphingobacteriales > Sphingobacteriaceae > Mucilaginibacter_A. The sequence goes on from CAXTKQ010000042.1 coordinate 16,922, forward strand.
GTGCGTACCTTGTATAGGTGAAATGCCTGCTTCTGAAAAGCTAAGGCAGCAGTTTACGGGCAAGGACGTTGTTTTTTTATATATATCTATTGACAAGGACAAAGACAAATGGACAAAAGCAGCACAAAAATTAAAGTTGACCGACAATAGTTTTATGTTATCAGCAGAAAACAACCTTTTAATAGAAAAACTAAGTGTAAAAAGCATTCCGCGATATATAATTGTTGATAAAAACAATTCGGTTTTAGATCAAAACGCACTGAGGCCAAGTGACCCGAAAATAGCTGCTGGCCTTGCAAAAATTATTTCTCCGTAATCGGTTTATATTAGAGCTATTTTAAATTTTATTTAACCTGTTTCTAATACTTCTTTTATGCCATAAAAAACACATCAAGGTTTTATATTTGATTATAGAATCCAAACACCAGTTTTATAGGCATAAAAGAAGCATTTATTAACTTGTACTTTTTAAATTTTGATCTTGTAAAAATCAATTTTAACTTTTGTGCTTAAATTGCATACATGCAAAAAACACGTTTAGAAGCATTCAGCGATGGTGTAATTGCCATCATCATTACCATCATGGTTTTGGAACTCAAGGTTCCGCATGATGATAGTTTACAGGCAATGCTGGCTTTATTGCCCGTGTTTTTAAGTTACGTGCTTAGTTTTGTTTACGTCGGCATTTACTGGAACAACCACCACCATATGTTATTTGCCGTTGATAAGATAAACGGCAAAGTATTGTGGGCCAATTTGCATTTGCTGTTTTGGCTGTCCCTGATCCCGTTTGCAACCGAATGGATGGGCGAAAACAACTTTACAAAATGGCCGGTCGTTGTTTACGGAAGTATATTGTTGATGAA
>CAXTKQ010000042.1:17797-26087 GCA_964244955.1 uncultured Sphingobacteriaceae bacterium
GTGTTGCTTATTCTATTTTGGCAAAAATATTAATTGGCCAGGCCGGCAAAAACTCAAAACTTGCAAAGGCATTTGGCAAAGATTGGAAAGGCAAAAGCTCGGTCCTTTTTTATGTAACGGCCCTTGGGTTTGCGTTCGTCAACACCAAAATAAGCCTGGCAATTTTTGCGGCCGTTGCCCTGATCTGGTTTATCCCGGACAAAAGGATTGAACATGAAGTTTTAAACCAGTATCAACCCAAAAAAGTTGAGGGTTAAGAAAGTATTCCCGCTAAATCCTGCGCTTCAAAGTCAGCATTACTTTTGCCTGAACGTTGTGGTGCAGCACTTCCAGCAACAGCGTCCGTTCGTTTTTTGAACGCAAAATATCGTCTACTTCCTGCAAACTCATGTGCTTTACTTCTTTAAAATTGATGGCCAGCAGTTCGTCGTCTTTTTCAATCCCCAGCAAATCTGCCGCCGAACCTGGTTCTACCCTACAAACAATAATCCGGTTTAAACCCGCTCCTGCCGAATAGTACTCCATGCCGCTCATATCGTGTTCAAAAGGCTCTTTAAACTTGTAATTTGGCTTGAGGCAAAGATAGCCTTGCTGGTAATCAAACAGCATCACAAAACGTTTCAGCAAATCAACGCCAATGCTGCCGTTGCGTTTTACGGCATCCAACTTTCCCATTACGCTGCACGAATCCGGAAAAGCGGCAATAACCTGTTTAAATTGATAGGTCCCGATCTCCATCAAATCCACACGGCTCATGTAACCGTTTACCGGCCCGCTCAAACCTACGCCCAAATTAGCTGCGGCAATGTATTTTTCGGGCATGCTGCCATTGTTATTCCAGCCGCTTTCTACCGATAAAGGATGGCCTGCGCCCAAATCAACAATCAGTTTTAGCGGAACAGAAGAGCCTTGGTTGAAATTGATATTGGCAAACAGATAAGGTTTTTTCCCTTCAATCTGCAAGGGAATTTTAGTCCATTTTCTGCAGCCCGGCAATTTATTGGTGCCAAAAGCAGTAACGGTGCTATCGGCAAAATTGATTTTTACGGGGAAACTGTTAAAAAAATCATAACCGATTAAACCATGTATCGGGACGCCGGCAAACCCGGAAAGCTCTAAAACATCTTTGCCCAAAAGGGCGGCCGATACATCATCTGCTTCAATGTCCCCTATTTTTACATGCAAGGCCGAAACCAGCCAGGCGTCCAGGTCTTCGCCTTCGCCCAAACCGGTGATCTTTAATTTCTTTTTGTATTTTAGGTTGAGGGAATCCAACAGCAACGGATCGGTGATCATCATATAACCGCAACCGGTATCAAGCACAAAATTGTATGGGCCGCGGTTGTTGATTTTGGCCTGTACAATCAGCATGTTCCGCACAAACTTAAAATGCACCTCGGCTTTGTTTTGCCTGCCCGAAATCCTGAAAACCTGCTGGGCACAAACGGGCAAAGGCTTTTCCGTCAGCCAAAAAACAGCCAACAACAAAAAGCATCCGCAGCAATGCCGTTGCAACCAGGAAACCAACACGGTAACGTTTATTTAGGTGAAGTAAATTTATAAATATTTGATGGTAATACTGTTTTTATGGCATAAAATTTTTTGTGCAGTTTAGTTAAAAAAGTAGTGGTAAAAGAAGCATTGGCCATCTTTTTGCCATATAGCAAAAAGGGGCTGAACCCGGGCGGAAATTGGTGTCTATCCGATTAGCTATTAAAAACTAAATCCGTTTTAAGGCAGTATTTTATGCCGGTGCTTGCCCGTCTATTTAAGGCGGGCTTTTTTGTTTTCGGCCGCAACCTTCCTGATTTTATGCCGGTAAAAGAAGTATGCCCAATAGCTGGCATTGCGGCTTGTTCGCGTCCCGGATTCAACATCAATTAAAAAAATAAAAAATAACTGTTGCTTTACCGCAAAATGGTAACCGGCCCGGAAAGCAGTTTGCCATGTGTTTTCAGGTTGATGATATAATAATAAGTACCAACAGGCAGTAATTGGTTATTGTAAGTTCCGTTCCAGGGCACACCATAACCTTCGGAAAAAAATAATTGGGTGCCATAACGGTTAAATATTTTTACGGTGATACCGGGATAACTGTCCAGTTCTTTTATTGCCCAGGTATCGTTAATGCCATCGCCATTGGGTGTAAATGTGTTTGGTATTTTAATGGGTTTAAGCACTTTTACAAAAACATGGTCTTGGGCAATGCAACCGGCGGCCCCGGTAACGGTTAAGGTATAAGTGGCATCTTCCAAGCCCATAAATACCGGTGTTTTTAATTTGCTGTCGCTTAGTTGCTGGTTCGGTGTCCAGGAGTAAGTTAGCCCGGTTCCGGTTACTGCCGGTTGCAAAACTACTTTTTCGTTTTGCATTACATATAAATCTGCACCGGCATTTACTTTTGGCGGTTCGATTAACTGCAATTTCATTTGACTGGAAACAGGTGCGCAATTGCCCGTAGACGTGAGCGTAAGTACGAAGCTTTTGTCAAACTTGTCTTTCTCACTCGGAATATAACGTGCATCCAGACTGGTTTTAGACGGATTGAAAACGCCCGTGCCCGAACTCGACCAGGTTCCGCCTTCGGCGTTACTTACTTTACCATTTAAATTAACCACATCATCCATACAAACTTCCTGGTCTTTCCCAGCAACAACAACTGGAAACGGTTTGATATTGAACCTAAACGAAGACGAAGCGATTGCACAAGGCGCAGTATTTGTAGCAGTTAGCGTTAAAACAACACCTCCGTTTGCAATATCCGCTGCAGATGCAAGGTAAGTGCCTTTTAAATTGGTATTTCCGGCTGTAAAAGTGCCGCTGCCGCTGGTAGTCCAACTGCCGGTTGTGGTGCCGCCGCCGATACTGCCTGAAAGTGTTGCGACGGGGTTACCGGCACAAGCCGTTTGATCTACGCCCGCCGTTACTACCGGCGGCTGGTTGACCATCACGTGTGCAACGCCTGCATTGCTGGTACAACCATTTACGGTAACCGTTAAGCTGTACTTGCCCGCCTGTGCTTCTTTTACCGATGTAATTTCCGGATTTTGAAAGTTAGAGGTAAACCCATTTGGCCCCTTCCATTGGTAACTTGCTCCTGCAATTGCTGCAGCAGTCAGTTTGATATTCTGCCCAACGCAAACCGGACTATTACTGCTTACGCTTGGCGCATCAGGCGTTTGGTTCACTTTTATGTTGATAAAAGCAGTATTAACTACCGTACAGCCGGGCGTAGCAATCACAACCGTGTACCGGCCCTGGTTTGCAGTAGTTGCGTTAGCAAGAACAGGGTTTTGCAGGGTCGAGGTAAAACCGTTTGGACCAGTCCATTTGTAAAGACTACCATCAGCAGATTTACAATTGATTTCTATCGAAGTGCCGCTACAAACCGGACTGTTACTGCTCAAAACAGGTTGTGCAGGCAATTCATTTACCACAACCGTTATTGATGCTACCGGAGCTGTACAACCGTTAACGGTAGCCAGAACAGCGTAAGTACCAGAGTTTGCAGGTGTTGCGGCCGGGATCACCGGGTTTTGGATGGAAGAAGTAAACCCGTTAGGCCCAGTCCATTGATAGCTTGCACCTGTAATTGTTGATGCCGTTAAGGAAAGGCTGGTTGTAGCGCAAACCGGGCTGTTGCTGCTTACTGTTGGAGCCGATGGTATCGGATTAACTAAAACCGCAACCATTCCCGCTGTGCTTGTACATCCGTTAACCATAGCTTTAACGGTATAAGTGCCTGATGCGGCAATGGTAGCCTGATCAATAACCGGATTTTGAAGCGAAGAAGTAAAACCATTTGGCCCTGTCCAACTGTAACTGGCACCCGGGGTCAGGCTGGCTGAAAACTGAAGCTTTTCGCCGGCACAAACTGGTCCGTTACCGGAAGCGACAGGAGCTGCAGGCGTTGGATTGATAACAACAGCTATCGTTCCGGCCTCACTCAAACAACCGTTTACATTGGTTATCAACGTATAATTTCCTTGTGCTGCCAAAGCAACATTGGCTATTTCCGGGTTTTGCAAATGAGAGGTAAAACCGTTCGGGCCAGTCCAATTGTAAGTTGCACCGGTAACGGCGGCCGTACCCAGCATCAAACTTGTTCCGGTACAAACCGGCGAATTGCTGCTTAAAACAGGCGTTGCCGGTTTTGGGTTTACGGTGATGGTAAATGTTGCAGTTTCGCCCGTACACTCATCATGCAAAGGCGTAACCCTATAAGTAATAGTTCCGGCAGTTGTGCCCGAATTGATAAACGTTTGAGCCGGAATTACATTTGTTCCGCTTGTTGTATTCATGCTGATGCCGTTTGTAGCTGTTGCAATCCAGGTAAAAGTAGTTCCGTTAATGTTAGAGGTTAGCGTTACCGGAGCCGAGGTTTCTCCCGAACAGATTACCTGGCTAAAAGAAGTATTGCTGATTGCAGGCGTTGGGTTTACGGTTACGGTATAAGTAAAAACCGGGCCGGTACAACTGTTTGCTTCGGGAATGATCAAATAATTGACGGCAATTGGAGCGGATGTGGTGTTGATCAAAGCTTCGGTAATGCTGTTACCGCTTTGATTGCTCACCGCCGCATTGCTGATGCCAGTTACTGTTGCCCGGCTCCAGTTAAAAGTTACTCCGTTTACATCACTTTTGATGGTATAATTCTGTGCAGTTCCGCTGCAACTTGTTCCGTTTGAAACACTTCTAATGGTAGCAACCGGATTAACCGTAACCTGATATTGAAACGGGTTTCCGGCACAGCCATTGATACTTGGGATAATCGTATAAGTTACCCCAACAGGCACAGATGTTGTATTGGTCAGGCTTTCGGTGATCCTATCACTGCTTTCTCCACTAACTGCCGGATTGCTGATGCCGGTTACAGAAGTCCTGCTCCAGCTAAAGGTTGCGTTGTTTACCTCACTCTTAATCAGATAATTTTGCGCCGTCCCGCTGCAAACAGTCCCGCTTGCTGCACTATTAATAGTTAGTGTTGGATTTACGGTTACGGTATAAGTAAAAGCCGGGCCCGAACAATCATTAGCCGTTGGAACGATGATGTAGTTGACAGCAAGCGGCGCATTTGTTGTGTTGGTCAAAGCTTCGCTGATGACATTACTGCTTTGATTGCTCACGGCCGCGTTGCTGATGCCGTTTACGGCTGCACGGCTCCACTCAAAAGTAGTACCGGCTACATCACCGGCAAGTATATAATTCTGGGAAGTACCGTTACAAACCGTTCCCGCAGCTTCGCTGGAAACAGAAACATGAGGTGTTGGATTTACCTTTACAGTATAATTAAAAGGCAAACCGGTACAATTATTCGCTTCGGGAACAATGGTGTAGGTTACCGCAACAGGTGATGTTGTGGTATTAATGAGCTTTTCCGTGATTGCAGCACTGGTTTGATTGCTTACTTCCGCGTTACTGATTCCGGCAATCGCGGCTCTGCTCCACGAAAAAGTTGTGCCGCTGACGTTACTGCCAATGATATAGTTTTGATCAGTTTCATTGCAAATCGGGTTACTCGCATCACTGGTAACCGCTGGTGTCGGGTTAATCGTGATCTTAATTTCATCAACAGCAAAACCACACGGCCCGGCAGGATCATTCGTTGTTAAATAAAGTGTAACATTTGTTTCTCCCGGTGCTGGTGTATAGATGGTTTGTAATGATGTTGCATCCGAAAACGTTCCCGTTCCGCCAGACCAACTTGCCGTGCTTGCACCTCCGCCTATGGTGCCATTTAGCGATACTGTTTGCCCAAAACAAACCTCTTTGTCGGTTCCGGCATTAACCGTAGCAAGCGGATTAACGGTAACCGTATTGGTGGCAAAAGTAGCGGCACAACCGTTTGCTGCTGCAATGTCGTTTCGCACGGTATAAGTTCCCGGAACGGTTTGCTGCAAGTTAATTTCGCCGGTGCTGCTGTTGGCAAAAACCAAACCGGCATCCGCGCAACTAAAACTTCCGGCACTACTACCGGTTGGAAAAGTAGGCAGCGGATTATTTTGCTGCTGGCAATAAGGCCCGCCATAACTAAAAGTTGCATCCGGGCCCGGGGTTATGGAAACAGTGGTGCTGCTGCTGGTATAAACACAAGTGGTGTTGGTAACAAAAGTAACGGTATAAGTGCCAGGCGTGCTTCCACTTAAATTAATCTCGCCGGTATGGTTATCGCTAAAAACCAAACCGGCTGCCGATGCGCTAAACGTACCACCGGAAGTGCTTGCAATAACCGGGACCGGATTGGTGCCCGTTTTACAAAATGTACTGGAAGGATAATGGAAAGCCGGATCTGTAGGCGGTATAACCGTTACCGTAACCGGCGTACGCGCACTGGTGCAACCATCGGCAGAAGTAACATCAACATAAAAAGTTGTGGTTGAGGTAAGATTTTGTATGGTAAAAGAAGCATTGGTAGCAAGCGGTATCCCGCCTGAGGCAGCAGCGTACCAATTGTAAGTTCCTCCTGGAGCGGTTGCGGTTAAAGTGGCCGTGTTTCCACTGCAAATGGTTGTTCCGGAAGCAGTAGGTGCATCCGGCGCTTGGTTAACCGTTACCGTAACCGGTTTACGCGCACTGGTACAACCATCGGCAGAAGTTACATCAACATAAAAAATGGTGGTTGATATTAAATTTTGTGCGGTAAAAGAAGCATTGGTTGCAAGCGGCGTTCCACCGGTTGAAGCGGCATACCAGTTATAAGTTCCGCCCGGAGCGGTTGCGGTTAGCGTAACCGGGTTTCCACTGCAAATTGTTGTTCCTGATGCAGTTGGCACAGCAGGAATTTGATTGACCGTTACCGTAACTGCCGTACGCGAACTGGTACAACCATTAACCGTAGTTTGCACATAATAATTAGTTGTGCTTGATAAATTTGGGGTGGTAAAAGAAGCATTTCCGGATAATTGTGTTCCGCCCGAAGCAGCATCAAACCACGCATAACTTCCGGCCGAGCCGCTTGCTGTTAACGTTGCCCGGCTACCGCTGCAAATTGATGTGTTGCTAACAGTTGGCGCATCCGGAATTGGTGTAACGGTAACCGTAACCGGCGTACGCGCACTGGTGCAATTGTTAACCGTTGTTTGCACATAATACGTTTTGGTAGAGGTTAAAAAAGATGTGGTAAAAGAAGCATTGCCAGGAAGCGGCACGCTACCCGAAGGTACATCAAACCACTGGTAGCTTCCGCCGGGTGCCGTTGCAGTTAAAGTTGCGGTACCGCCGCTGCAAATATTGATTCCTGCTGCCGTTGGCGCATCCGGCGATTGGTTTACGGTAACTGTAACTTGTGTTATCAGGCTTGCGCAACCATTAACCGTAGTTTGCACATAATAGGTAGTTGTGTTTTGTAAAACCGGTGTGGTAAAAGAAGCACCGTTAGCGGGTAGCAAATTTCCCCCGGTTGCTGCATCAAACCATTGGTAACTTCCGGTTGAGCCGCTTGCGGTTAATGTTGCCTGGCTACCGCTGCAAATAGTTGTTCCGGAAGCTGTTGGTGCGTTTGGGGCCTGATTAACGGTTACCGTAATCGGCCTACGCGCGCTGGTACAACCATTTAGGGTAGTTTGTACATAGTAAGTGGTATTTGCCGTAAGCGCGGGCGTAGTAAACGTGGCGCCTGTTCCCTGCGGGGTTCCGCCGGTGGCTGCATTGTACCATTCGTAGCTTCCGCCGGGCGTAGTAGCGGTTAAGGTAGCTGTATTATTGATGCAAGTACTGGCATTGGCAGCCGTTGGTGCATCCGGAGTTTGGGCAGTAATTACCGCTACAGACTGCGAAACAGCAGGACAGTTCGGAATTTGATCGGCCACGGTAACGGTATAATTACCAACTGCAGAAACAGTAATGGGAGAAGTGTTTTGCGAAATTGACTGCCCGTCTTTTGCCCAGGAATAAGTATAAGCCGGGCTTCCACCGGTAACGTTTGCAGCCAAAGTAACCGGGTTCCCGTTACAAATCACAGCACTGGCAGGGTTAATTGTTACAGTAAGCGGCGGCACCGTGTAAACACGCACCACGGCAGTTTTACTTTGAATACAATTGGTAGCAGTAGTAGTGCCCGAAACTTGATAGTCAATATAAGGAGGCGCTCCTATCGCTGGCGTAACATAAGTTGTTGTGCAGCCCGAAGTACAACTTAAATATGAATTATAAGCACCGGCAGCACTGGGATAAACGGATGTCCAGGTTAAACCTGAAGTGTTTAAACCTGTTACCGTCATTGCACCGGTACAACCTTGCCTAAGCGTTCCGGGGCCGGAAGCAGTAACAGACGACGATGCCGCTATGGTAT
>CAXTKQ010000042.1:26097-27383 GCA_964244955.1 uncultured Sphingobacteriaceae bacterium
GGTATAATTTACGCTGTTGCCGCCCGGCTTACAAAAAGAAATAATAACATTGGTTGAATTAGGCGTGACACAGGCCGGTGTGCCAATCGGGATCAAGTTCCCACAATTCTGGTCTCCTGGATAATGCACAGTGTAAAAACTTGCTCCTGTGATTTGATCCGCAGTAAAATTCAGAAGGTTAGAATTTGGATTTAATTTGACGTTGAAAACAATGCAATTATTATCATTACAATAACTTCCGCTTCTTACGCCAGAGTACGTTTTTGAGATGTTTGCAGCAGAAGACATATCAACATTAATGAATGTCTGTGCTTTCGTTTTCAAGAAAAACATCGAAACCAGTAGCGACAACAGTAAAAACCTTTTCATACAACCTTATAAAAGGTTAAACCATGAGCCGGACTGAGGACGACAGATGCTGTACTTAAGTAAGTTTCAAACATAAATTTTCCTCCTGTCGTTTAGCCTGTTTTCCGAGAGATGCACGAATAGAAAATATAAATCGGCGCAACGGCCAACCATCCGTGCATTCAGCTAAAAACAACCGTTTTGGCCTTTTACGAAAGGAAGTGGTTTAAGTTCAAGTAACTGGTTTACACTACTTTTACTTTAAAGAAAAAACAGCTATGCACTAAAACCCACTTTTTGTTTTAGGAAAACCTGTTTCAAGATGTGATGCAGTTATTTATCAGAGAGATAAAAATCAATTCAAATTTGCTTTTAGGTAATGCTGTTTTTACCACTATATTTTTACAACGGTAACGGAAATAATTAATCCCTGAAGTTGTTTAAACTTTTTTGGGCCGATGCTTCTTTTACCACATCAAAATCAGTGCTTATTGTAGTTGATGCACCGGCAAGCTATCTAAAGCCGGGATTTATAGGCATAAAAGAAGCATCATAAACTTTTGCCATAGAAAAACCAACAGGCCATCTTATTACTGCTTCTTGATCTGAACAATTTGATTTCCCGCATTTAAAACAAACTTTAACGAAATGGCATTTACTTAAAAAGCATGAATTTTATTAAACACTTATCTAAAGCAGCCATCAGTTCAGGGCACTGTTAAAAAGTGTTACAAATTTTAATAACAACCATTATTTTAAAATAAAAAGAGAGGAACAATTTATGTTAGCAATGAATTACCGCGGGCCGCGCAGGGTCCGTGCAGACCAAAAACCATTACCCGAAATCCTGCATCCCGAAGATGCCATTGTCCGTGTTACTCGATCTTGCATCTGCGGCTCTGATTTGCATTTGTACCATGGTTTGGTGCCGGATACCC
>CAXTKQ010000043.1:0-549 GCA_964244955.1 uncultured Sphingobacteriaceae bacterium
CCGATAGACTGGCAGTAAGTTTGCTCCAACAAATCGCGGATGTCGCGCAGTTTTGCCGGCCCTAAGCCAACTTCAACACCGGCGTTAAAAACCGTGTCCAGATCGGCATCGCTCAAGCCAAAAGTTGCCAGTTCTTTGCCCGGTTTGTATTTGCGGCGTTCACGAACGGGGTTGGTTTTGGTGAACAAATGGCCGCGGGTACGGTAACCATCAATCATGTTGAGCACATTAATTTCTTTCAAAAAATGCGTGTTGTCTGTTGATGCCAGGGCAGCCGTTGCATCATCTGCTGGCGCAGGTTGCTCCGAACGGCCGAAATCAAACCCTTCGAAAAACTTTTGCCAGCCAAAGTCAACCGATTCCGGGTCTTGCTGGTAACTTTGATAAAGTGAATCTATGTACGCCGAGTTAGCGTTGTTTAGGTACGAAAGAGTATTCATGGAAAATCCAATCAGTGAAACACAACAAAAGTAAGAATTTAATAGAGAAACTGATTAGTTTTGTGGGTTAATTAATTGGAGGCTATCGGCAATCAGGTATCAGCTATTG
>CAXTKQ010000043.1:559-9806 GCA_964244955.1 uncultured Sphingobacteriaceae bacterium
AATAACGTTGGGAATTGCTGATGCTTCTTTTATCGGGCAAAAATTTGGGCTGTTGTTTTGGCTGATAGTTTTACTGGTGATGCTTCTTTTATCGGCATAATATCAGTCTTGTGTTTTAAGCTGAAAGCTGATTGCTGAAAGCTGACACCTGACACCTCATACCTACAACTCATCAACCTTACTTTTGTAAACTGCCGCCTGCTCCAAAATCTTTTCCAAATCATCGGGCTTTAAGCGGTGCAGGTTGCCATAAATCAGTTTTAAACGCTGGTTATTAGCAAGCAAATATTCGTTCCGGGAGAAAAAATCCCAGTACAAACTGTTGTAGGGGCACGCTTTTTCACCATACTTTTTTTTAGGGTCGTAAAAACAGTTGCCGCAATAATTGCTCATTTTGTTGATGTAGGCCGCAGAAGCCACATACGGTTTTGTGCCAACGATACCGCCATCGGCAAACTGGCTCATGCCGTGCGTGTTGGGCAATTGCACCCATTGCATCGCATCAATGTAAACGCCCAAATACCAATCGTCCACCTCGTGCGGGTTGCTGCCCGAAAGCAAAGCAAAATTCCCGATCACCATCAAACGCTGGATGTGGTGCGCCCAGGCCAAATCCAAAGACTGGCCGATGCAATGTTTTAAACAGTTCATTTTGGTTTCGCCGGTGTAAAACCATTCGGGCAGTTTTGCTTGGTGGTTGAAAAAGTTTTTCTCTGCAAACTCCGGCATTTTGGCCCAATACAAACCGCGCATGTATTCGCGCCAGCCCAAAATTTGCCGTGTAAAACCTTCTATTTGCGGCAAACTGATTTCTTTTTGGTTTTGCTGCCAGGCCAAAATCGCCTGGTGGATGACTTCTTTTGGCGAGATCAATTTAACATTCAAGGCAAACGACAAACGCGAGTGAAAAAGCGATTTATGTTCCTGCAACATCGCATCTTCGTAAGTTCCAAAATGCGGCAACAGGTTTTGGCAGAAGTAATCAATCAACTTTAAACCTTCTTTCCGGGAAAGCGGCAATTCTACTTTTCCAGCTTCCACATTTCCAAAATACGGAACTTTCAAAGCATCAATCAAAACTTTGATCTCGCTTAAATCATGTTCAAAAACCAAAGGTTCGGGCAAAGAAACTTTATGGTCAAACTTGTTCCGGTTATCGTGGTCGAAGTTCCACTGGCCGCCAACCGGTTCGTTCCCGTTCATCAACAAATCGTGCTTTTGCCGCATGTGCCGGTAAAAGCTTTCCATAATCAACTGGTTTTTGCCCGAGAAAAAATCGCCCACTTCTTCCCGCGAGGTAAAAAAATGTTCGGTATCGTAAGCTCGGGTGGCGATATTTAAAGATTTGCAGAATGATTTCAATTGCTCGTCCAACCGATATTCGTCCGGCAGCAAATATTCAAAAGCTTCGATGCTTCTTTTATCAATGATTTTTTGAAGGTTGCCGTCCAGCGTTTGCTCGTTTTCCGGATCATCCAATTTGAGGTAAATAACTTCGTGCCCAACCTTCTGCAATTGAAAAGCAAAATTGCGCATGGCCGCAAAAAACGCCAGGATTTTTTGGATGTGGTGCTTTACATACGTCTGTTCCTGCATCATTTCCATCAGCACATAAACCGTTTCGGGTTCTTGCTGCAGAAACCAGGAATGCGTGCTGATGAGCTGATCGCCGAGAATTAAGCGTAAGGTTTTCACTGATTTTATGCGGGTAAAAGAAGTATGGTGAGGGGATGGTTTGAGCGATAGTTTATGGTTAATATTGCTTTGCAGTGAAAGTAAGACAACAAAACAAAGGTTGATGTTTAATTCATCAGCAGGTTTTGCTAAACTGCTGTTAGCAGCCGTTATTTTTGTTCAAGTTGTTTTATATTTAATTTTATCATTATGTCTTTATATTCTTTTTTCAGTAAGTTGGTCGGATAGTAGGAACAAAAAAATATGTCTTTCAATAATTCATTTACTATTGGTTGTAAAACTATCAATATGCCTAAATTTTCAATTGTGTTTTCATCAAGTTCAAAATATTTAATAGTTTCTGTGTTTTGAATATGTCTTCCGATATATTCTTTTGCTTTATCAAATTCTGTTTCTCCTTGTTCTGTGTCATTGTGAAATTTTAAAAATAGAATAAGGTCTTTATTAAGAGTTTCACGAAAACTTTCTTTGTCAAACTGTGGGAAAATTGTAGCAATATGTTCCAATGCTTTTATTGCATTATCTTGCTCATAACTACCATAGAAAACAAAGCTCTCCAACTGTTCGAGGGAATATTCTTTGATTTCTTGTTTATAGACTGGTTGTTCTGTTTTGATTTCCCAATTTTGAATATCAAAAGTCCATTTTTCAATTGTGTTTTTCCAGTCATTCCAATTTTTTGCTTCTTTGGTTATTTTAGAAATCTCGTTTTCTAAATCCTCTAATAATTGTTTTTCGTCGTAATGTTTATTAAGTTCTGTTACATAATTGGATAAAATTATTGAACCTTTTCTATCGTCCCAATATGAAAATCTATTTCTTGCTATTCCTTTTATATAAGCTAATTTTTGTTTTACTGGTGGTAAGTTTTTAACTACAATTACACCACCAATTTTTGTTAAAAACAGTTCCGCACTTTCCTTGTCAAGTTCACCATTTTCATATTTTAAATATTGTTTTGCAGAAATATCAACAGCATCAAGTATTTTTTCGGTGTCAAACTTTATTAGCCATTTCGCTACTGATAGCTTTCCATTCTCATTTAATGATAAAGGTTGAATTTTGGAATTAATATAATCTGAAATCATATCAACTACATCATTATCAAAATTTGACAATGATTTTTTCCATTCCAACATTAACTCAATTTGTTCTCGTCTTTCTTCAAGTAGTTCTAATTGCTTTCTTTGTTTTTCTATAATTGAACTGTCGTTTAATGTTCTGTCACTTTTACCACTATTACAAGAAAAACAACTTGTTATTAAGTTTAGAATTTCATTTGTTCCACCGTTTGCAACTGGGTCAATATGATCAACGTTCAATACAACTTCTGGTGCTTTCTCTCCACAATATTGACAGGTGAATTTGTCTCTTTTGAAGACTTCAAACCTTAATTTTTTTCCTATTGTTTCTCGTTTTGTCATTGTGAGGTCTGTCTGTATAATGGCTGTGAATTCGCTAATTGGCGAAAGCTACTGTTTAACATGACCTCTAAAAAATACTTGCATTCTTATCCGTCAATTTCTGCCATTTCGGTTCAATAATCAACTTTGGATAATCGCGACCCAATTGGATGCCATAAACAGCTAATTCAGAAGGTGTTAAAAAGAACGGTGTATGAATTTGCTTGCCGGAAATGGTGCTTAACTCCGGAACCCAAAGTCTTACGTATTGCCCTTTCGGGTCAATTTCTCCGGCTTGCTTAACTACATTTAAAGCCCGGTTTTCCTTCGGGTCATTGCCTACACCGACAATGGAAGCCCAATTGCCCCAATTGGTTGCCGGGCTGTAATCAATCAGTTTTTCTTCAAAATAAGCAGCGCCGCAAGTCCAGTTTACCTGCAAATCCTTTGCTAAAAAGCTGGCCGCATTGTACCTGCCGCGGATGCTGGTATAACCTGTTGCATTAATTTCGCGCATTACGGCGTCAATAAAAGGAACGCCGGTTTGCCCGGTTTTCCATTTTTCAAAAAGTTCGTCCTGGTTGGCAGCTTCCGGCGGGGCCTGGCCTTTAAAGCCTTCTTTTTGAAAAAACTGGTCGCCATGCTTTTTAAACATGAAGCGGTAATAATCGCGCCACAGCAGCTCCAGCACAATGGCGTGAGTTAGGGCATTGCTGCCGTGCAGCTTTTCGTACTGCTGCACTTCCCAATAAATTTGCCTCGGAGAAATACAGCCCATAGACAACCAAACCGACATGGTATTGGCAAAATCGGCACCAACCTGAGCGGCTTTTTCCTGATTTTCTGCCTTAAAAAAATCATGCAAGCGTTTTAAACCTTCCGTTTCCCCGCCTACAAAACGCATCACGGCACGTTCATCATCAAAAGGTTCGGTTAAACCTAATTCGGCCAAAGTTGGGATTTCGCCTGCATCGGCAATTTCCGGCGTTGTTATTCTTTCGGGAGAAACGGCGCAACGGCGAACCTGGCTATCGCGTTCTACTTTTTTGCGGAAAGTGGCAAAAGCATCCGGAATATCTTTGATTGGGAACGGCAAATCCTCTTTGTTGTACAGCGTGTGGCCGATAAAATGCTTCAGATTCAGTTTCTGTTTCCACAAGGCAGCTTCTACTTTGGCCGAAATACCGGTTTCTTCAAAAGCCACTTCGCGGTGATGGTAAACTTCGGAAACCTGGTATTGCTGCGCCAGTTCGGGAATGATCACAGCCGGATCGCCAACACGGATTAGCAATTCCCCGCCTAAATTTTTTAATGCCTGACGCAAATCAGCCACAGATTCGTTGATAAAACGCGCCCGGAAGTTCCCTGTTTTTTGTGTGCCAAAAGAAGTACTGCGGTAATAAAACGGGTCAAAACAATAAACCGGCAAAACAGTGTCCGCCTTGTTCACGGCCTCTGTTAAAACCTCATTGTCCTGAACCCGGAGATCGTTTCTAAACCAAACTAAAATCGTTTTGCCGCTCATATATTTAGTACAAATTAAGCATGAAATGGTTATTTATGGTAATCTTTATTTAGCTCGGCGGCAACGTTCGCTGCAATATTTTACTTCTTCCCAACATTTCTCCCACTTTTTTCGCCATGCAAAAGGACGGTTGCAATGCACACAAATTTTAACAGGCAAAGTGGATTTGGTGTACTTTTTTTTTGTGGGCATTTGTTCAGGCTGAGAGAAAGCTAAGATATTAACGAACAAACAAATGCGAGTTATGTTACCCAATTGCTAACAAAATTTAGCCGATAAAAGAAGTATGGGTTTAGAACAAAAAAACATGGTTGTTGCCGGCGGAAGTTCGGGCATCGGACTGGCTTTGGTAAAACAATTAGTTGCGGCAGGCGCCAAAGTTTTTGTGGTTTCGAGGAATGCCGGAACGGAACTGCCGGAAGGCGTAACGCATATCCCGCATGATTTTACCAATGCGGATACCGCTTTTGCCAGCCAATTGCCCGAAAAAATACACGGGCTGGTTTATTCGGTCGGCTCCATCAATTTAAAACCTTTTCAGCGTTTGCAGCGCGAAGATTTTTTAAATGATTTTACGCTGAATGTTTTGGGCGCGGTTACGCTGGTGCAGCAATCGCTCCAGGCTTTAAAAAATGCAGAAATGGCTTCGGTAGTTTTGTTTAGCACAGTTGCGGCACGTACCGGAATGAGTTACCACACGAGTATTGCAGCTTCCAAAGGTGCGGTTGAAAGTCTGGCGGTTTCTTTGGCGGCAGAATTTGTATCAAGCAAAATCCGCGTCAATGCAATTGCACCTTCGCTGACCAATACGCCGCTTGCACAACATTTATTGAACACCGAAGAAAAGCAGGAAGCTTCTGCAAAAAGGCATCCGTTAGGAAAATATGGCCAGCCGGACGATATGGCCAACGCCGCCAGGTTTTTATTATCGGATGAAAGTTCGTGGATTACGGGACAAATTATTGGCATAGATGGCGGCTTGTCGTCCCTAAAACCACTTTAAAAAATGATTTACGATTACGATGCGTTGATGCAAATGGAAAAGCAATACCGTGCTATGTTCATCAACAGTTTGGGCGGCTTTAAAAGCTTACAATTGCTGGGCACGGTTGACGAATCCGGAAATACCAACCTTTCCGTTTTTAGTTCGATTTTTCACCTCGGTGCCAATCCGCCGCTGGTTGGTATGGTTGCACGCCCGCCCGGCCCACAGCACGACACGCTGAAAAATATCAAAACAACTGGATTTTATACACTAAACAACGTTTTGGCTGATTTTTACAAGGAAGCACACCAGGCCAGCGCGCGTTATCCTTCCGGCGATTCGGAGTTTAAACATTGCAGTTTTACCGAAGCTTATGTGGCTGGTTTTAAAGCGCCTTATATTTTGGAATCTTCTTTGTCCATTGGTTTGGAACTGAAAGAAATTATGCCGGTAACTTTAAACGAAACCAGCATCATCATCGGCGAAATTAAATGGGTCAAGGTTGATGAAGGGTTTGTGAGCGAAGACGGTTTTGTTGATCTGGAAAAAGCGGGTTCTGTTACGGCTTCCGGTTTGGATTCTTATCACACCACTAAAAAACTGGCGCGTTTAAGTTACGCTAAGCCCGAAAAATTTCCGCAGGAATTGGACGTTAAGTAAAGAAAGTTCGATGCTTCTTTTACCGCCTATTTTTTAGTGAAGCAGCATTTGTCAGCCCAACATCAAACCTTGCGGCAACGGGCTTTGGCAGCAAAATTGTCCGTAACTTAATACTTTCATTTTACATACTTCTTTTATCCGATAAAAATTATGGTAGTGACAGAAAAAATCCAGAACGATTATATTGATTACGTTTTAACGGAAGGCGAGCAGCCGAAATCCGTTTATATTTTTGCCAAAAAGCACGAGTTTTCCGAAGAAGAATTTTACCAGCATTTTGGCTCGTTTGAAGGTTTAGAGCAGAGCATTTGGACAGACCTCGCTTTAAAAACCATCGCCGAAATTAAAACCCAGGAAGTTTGGCCGCAATACTCATCGCGCGAAAAGGCTTTGTCGTTTTTTTACAGCTTTTTTGAATTGCTGAAAGGTAAAAGGAGCTTTGCCGTTTTCAGTAGCAAACGTGCCGCAAAAGGCATGGGCACGCCCAGGATTTGGATGGGCTTGAAAGAGGAATTTGAAAACTTTAGCGTGCAGATTTTGCAGGAAGGCATCGAAACCGGCGAACTGGCCGACCGCAAACTTTTTGCCAACCGTTACAAAGATGCGTTATGGATCCAGTTTGGTTTTGTGTTGAATTTTTGGGTGAACGATGAATCCAAAGGCTTTGAAAAAACAGACGAAGCGATTGAAAAAGGCGTGAATGTTACTTTCGATCTTTTCCAACGCTCACCGGTTGATAATTTGCTGGATTACGGCAAGTTTTTGGTGAAGAACGGCGGGTTTAAGGAGAAGATGAAGTTTTAGGAAAGAGCGGGGATTTTGGAGCGGAGAGTGGAATGGACGGCGACTTCAAGCAGGCAATTAAATTTACAATGGAAGCAAAGAGCGATGATGAACCGATGATTGCACAATTAAGAAAAATTCGCGATCAGATAGATAACCAAACAAAAGACATGACTCCTGAACAAGTAGTTAAATACTTTAACCAGCAAAAAGGCTTTATGCCAAAATCCTATTGGAACAAGACGGGTGATCTGAAGCAGGAAATAAATAATTTCGGAAGTTAGAGCTGCTTTGCAGTTGAGTGAAGATAGTTTTGGAAAGCCTGAAATTGGATAGAGGCTTACCGAACGTTATCTGCATTTATTAGAATAATTTTCATTAGGCTTTAACATGAAGTTTTACGTTGACACATCAGTTTGGGGCGGTTATTATGACAAAGAATTTTCCGAGTGGACAATTCCATTTATAGAGCAAGCAAGACAAGGAAGATTTACAATTGCTTTGTCAGACGTAACACTTGATGAATTGCAAAGTGCGCCTGAAAAAGTACAAGATTTACCAACGACAATACCGACCAAATTTATTGAAGCAGTTACGATAACAGAGGAACAATTTAAACTTGCCGGGCATTATTTATCAGAAGGTGCTTTGCCACAAAAGTTTTATTCGGATGCGCAACATATTGCAATAGCAAGTATTTTGAAAGTTGACAGTTTAGTGAGTTGGAATTTTAAGCACATGGTTAATTTTTTTCGCATCAAACAGTACAATGCAATTAATTTAAAATTCGGGTATCAAACAATCGACATACGAACACCTAAAGAAGTAACTTATGGAAACGAAGAATAAAACAGTGGAAACTGAATTTCATGCGGTTGAATTTATGCGCCAGGTACGTGGTAAGTTATCAGAGAAATATTTGCAAGACAAAGAACAATACATGAAGGATTTGAAAATAGCAATGGAAGACTTTAAGCGCCGACAGGAAAAAACCGAAAGCCAACGTTGAGCCACAGCGGAATTTGAAGCAGGTGGCGAAGAAATAAGAGCCGAAACATTAAATTATAAAAGATAAAAGAGCAGAGATCATAAATCAAAATAGCGGTTATTTATTTCCGCTCCCCACTCCCTCATCCCCGCTCCACAAAAAATACACCGATAAAAACAGCATGAGCGAAGAAAACAAAGAACAAAACAGCATACCTACATCCAAAGTACAGCGATCTGCCAAGTTTGTAAAAACGGGTTTCAAAATTGGCGGCAATTACGTAAAGCATTATTCGAAAAAGCTGTTTAACCCAGGCATGAACAAGGACGAGCTGAACCAAGACAACGCAGCGGATATTTACGAATCATTGAGCGAACTGAAAGGTTCGGCCTTGAAAGTGGCGCAAATGCTGAGCATGGACAAAAATATTTTGCCGACGGCATATGTGGATAAATTCTCGCAATCACAGTACAATGCGCCGCCGCTTTCGGGCCCGCTGATTGTGCAGACTTTCAGAAAATATTTCGGTAAATCGCCGGACCAGATTTTTGACAAGTTTAACCTAAAATCAACTAATGCGGCTTCCATCGGGCAAGTACATGAAGCGGAACTGAACGGGCAAAAACTGGCTGTAAAAATACAATATCCCGGCGTTGGCGATTCTATTTCTTCGGATTTAAAACTCGTTAAGCCTTTTGCCTTCCGCCTGTTGGGCATGAGCGAAAAGGAACTGGATATTTACATGCGCGAAGTGGAAGAACGCCTGTTGGAAGAAACCGATTACGAACTGGAAGTGCGCCGTTCCATCGAGTTTACGCAGGCTTGCGCCGGTTTAAAAAATGTGGTTTTCCCAACTTATTATCCCGAACTTTCCAAGAAACGCATTATTACGATGAGCTGGCTGGAAGGCAAACATCTGAAGGAATATATGCAAACCAACCCGTCGCAAAAAGAGCGGAATTTAATTGGTCAGGCTTTGTGGGATTTTTACAATTTCCAGCAGCATGAACTGCGCGCCGTCCATGCCGATCCGCATCCGGGAAATTTTATGATCACGCCGGAAGGCAAATTAGGCGTGATTGATTTTGGCTGCATCAAAGAAATGCCGGACGATTTTTATTATCCGTTTTTCTCCACCACTTCTTCGGATTTGTTGCAGAACAAAGAGGAAACGATCAAAGCTTTCCGCCAGTTGGAAATGATTTTGC
>CAXTKQ010000043.1:9816-27373 GCA_964244955.1 uncultured Sphingobacteriaceae bacterium
GAACGACAGTCCGCAGCAAATCGAGTTTTATTACCAGGCGTACAAAGAGATGATCGGCCTTTTTGCCAAACCTTATATGACGGATAGTTTTGATTTCAGCCAGTCAGAATTTTTTGACCGCTTGTATGCCTTCGGCGAAAAAATTGCACGGATGCCGGAGTTTAAACAAGCGCGCGGCGTAAAACATTTTATCTATGTTAACCGTACAAATTTTGGTTTGTACAATATTTTGCACGAATTGAAAGCAGAAGTACAGTCAGATACTTTCCGGCCGCATGTTTTGCTGGAGTACTAATTTTGTGACGATAAAAACAGTATATTGCCATGCAAATTTTCGGTAAATAACTAAAAGGGCTTACCGTTTAAAATGCAGCAATGGAAAATACTACAGACCCGCAGGAAATCAAGAAAAACCAAATTTTGGATGCTGCCTACAAGCGGTTTTCGCAATTGGGTTATTCTAAAACCACAATGAACGATTTGGCCGGCGATCTGTCCATGTCGAAAGCGTTGCTGTATTATTATTTTCCGGATAAAAGCCAGCTTTACACCGGCGTTATCCGGAAACTTTCTGCCGAATATCTCCTGGCGCTTCAACATAAAGTTGACCAAAATTGCACGATAAACGATGCATTTTATTTTATCCTGCAAAGGATCCACCGAACCGTCTCTTCCCACTATAACTTCTTTGATTATTTTAGGCTGAACCAGCAAAACATCCCTGATGTAATTTGGGACGTTTTACGCGAAATCCATCAAACCGAAATAAACCTGTTGACGGCACTTTACCGAAAGCAGGTGAGCGATACTTTTGCCGAAGCACACGATCTGCAGGAAATCATCGAACTGGTTTTTAAATCGTTGGACAGCGTTCAGCATTCTGTTGATAAGCAAAAACAGGCTTTTTTCCCGGATGCCGTGCAATTGGAAACCATTTACGCACAAAAAAAGCTGTTGTTGCAAATTTTGATGCAGGGATTAAATAATTTGTAAACCTGTAACATTATCCGTTTATTTTAGACTAATAAAAACATTTTTTCAATCAGTTTTTCGTAATCAAATAAAAAAACTAATTTTTAGGCGATAAAAGAAGCATTGCCGTAAAAGCTGAAATAATAGAAACAATGTCAATAAAAGGTAAAATAGAAAGGAAACTTTGGAACCTAAAAATGTTTCTTTAGTTTTGACTTATCATGTCAGTTAGTCAAATCGATAGAATAATGCAGGGTGGCGACGAACTTTTTTTGCAGGCCGGGATAAAAAGCGTAACGATGGACGATATAGCCAAACATTTGGGCATGTCAAAAAAAACGATTTACCATTATTTCGGCGACAAAAACGAGTTGGTGATCGCATTGGTCAAAAAAAAGTTGCGTGATGACGAATACCAGATGCAACTGATCATACAAGATTCGGCCAATGTGATAGACGAAATGATCAACATGATGAAATGTTCGGAAGAAATATTTTCAAGGATCAACCCAATTGTAATCCATGACATGCAAAAATATCATCCCGAGGCCTGGGGCGAGTTTCAAAAGTTTAAATCAAATGTTTTGATAAAAACGTTGGAAGAACTTTTGACCAAAGGCATAGAACAAGGTTTTATACGGCCGGATTTGGATGTTAAAGTTTTGGCAAAAATGCGGGTGCACCAGGTAGAAATGGGCTTTAACCATACTATTTTTCCGATTGCACAATTCAGTACCTGGAAAGTGCAATACCAATTGCTTGAGCATTTTAATT
Organism: uncultured Sphingobacteriaceae bacterium; assembly: GCA_964244955.1. Classification (GTDB taxonomy): domain Bacteria; phylum Bacteroidota; class Bacteroidia; order Sphingobacteriales; family Sphingobacteriaceae; genus Mucilaginibacter_A. The sequence goes on from CAXTKQ010000043.1 coordinate 11,563, forward strand.
ATGGCGTTTGCACGTTAAAAGGCCACCAGTTATTGGACCAGCATAAAAACAGTATTAATAATTAAATAACTTGTAAAAGCACCAAATATTAAAGCACCTTACCTAACACAATTAAATGAAAAAAATTACTACACTTTTAATTTGTTTTTTGACCAGCGTTCATCTGTTTGCCCAAACGCAAGCAGCTAACCAAACTTACAATTTTAGCATAACTGATTGCGTTAATTATGCTTATGAACATCAAGACTCGATCTTGAATGCGAAATTAGATGTTAAGAGTGCTGCGTATAGAGTAAAAGAAACAACAGCGCAGGGATTACCTCAGATTAACGGTGCAGCATCTTTTCAAGACTATTTAAAAACACCGGTAATTTTATTTCCTAATTTTATAACACCGGCAGTTTATGGCGTATTGATAGATCAAAAAGTTAAGAATGGTACAGGTAATACAATAACTACTGTTCCTGACGGTGCCGGTGGTTATCAAGCCGTAAATTTTACCCAAAAATATAATTCAAACCTGGGCCTAACGCTAAATCAAATTATATTTGATGCCAGTTATTTTGTTGGATTACAAGCGAGACGAACCTATAAAGAACTTTTTGACCGAAGTTATACCCGTACAAAAATTCAAACTGATGTAAATGTAACTAAAGCTTACTATCAGGTTTTGGTGAGCAATGAGCAAATCAGGTTATTAGATGCCAACATTAACCAACTTAAACAACAACTTGACCAAACTGTAGCCCAAAATAAACAGGGTTTTGTAGAAAAGATAGATGTTGACAGGATTACTGTTCAATATAATAATTTAGTTACCAACAGAGAAAACACGCTTCGTTTACTGGCATTAAATTATCAGTTATTGAAGTTTCAAATGGGGATGCCCATTGAGTTTGACTTGACTTTGAAAGATAAGCTGGCAGATGTTAACCTTAATGATAACTTGGCAGAACTTAATGTTGACACTACATTTTACCATAATCGGATTGAATATGGTTTATTGGAAAGCAATATGCGGTTAACCGAGTACGATGTAAAACGCTTAAAAAGCCAATATTTGCCTAAATTAAGTGCTAACGGAAGTACGGCATTGGCCTATCAAAATAATAATTTTGGTAATTTATTCGGAACTACTTTTCCTACTACCTATATTGGCTTATCACTTAGTTTGCCAATTTACACTGGCGGTCAGCGTATAAATCAAATCAGACAAGCGCAAATTACTGTGCAAAAAAATAGAAACAATTTAGATAACCTTAAGAATGCATTAAGCTTACAGGCAAGCCAGGCTAAAATTGTTTTTATTAACGGCTTGCAAACACTAAACAACCAGAAAAAAAGCCGCGAACTGGCAGAAGAAGTGTTGCGTGTTTCAAAAATAAAATATCAGCAAGGCGTAGGTTCGAGTATTGAAGTTACCCAGGCACAAACGGCGCTTGAAACAGCAGACAACGATTACATCCAGGGCTTGTATGATGCCTTGGTAAGTAAAGTTGACCTTGACAGGGCCTACGGCAGAATCAAATAAAAAACCTACCTTATATCCAATTATCCAAACCATGAAAAAAATACTTTACATAGCAACCATACTGTTTTTAGCAGCATGTTCTAATAAGCCAAAAGATAAAAAAACAGAATTGGCGGACTTGCAAAAACAACAGTCTGAACTCAATTCGAAAATCACAAAACTGCAAGCTGAAACCGGCAGTACAGATTCTACCAAATCAACAGAAGTGAGTACAATTGAGGTTAAACCTGGCCATTTCACCAACTATGTACAGATACAGGGTAAAATTGATGCGCAAGACAATGTTACCGCTTATCCGCAGGCACCCGGAACAATAATAGCCATCAATGCACGGGTTGGCCAGCACGTATCCAGAGGGCAGGTACTGGCACAATTAGACAACAGTGTTTTAAAGCAGCAAATTGCCCAGGCACAATCGCAGGTATCGCTTTTGAATACGTTGTTTCAGCGCCAAAAAAACCTTTGGGACCAAAAAATCGGAACCGAAGTACAGTTTTTACAGGCACAAACCAATTTGCAAAGTGCCCAAAAACAAGTGGCAGCTTTGAACGAGCAAGCAAGATTGTACCGTATCACTTCCCCAATCAGCGGAACGATTGACCAGATGGATTTGAAACTGGGCCAGGTTGCACAGCCAGGTGTAACCGGTATCCGGATTGTTAACGCCGATAATTTAAAAGTTAAGGCGGATGTGCCCGAATCTTATTCTGCCAGTGTTGGAACGGGCAACAATGTAAAAATTGTAGTGCCGGATGCCAACGATTCGCTGGTAACCAAAGTAACTTTTGCGGCCAAAGCCATTGACCCGACTTCGCGCAGTTTTGCAGTCGAGATTAAATTGCCTGCACGAAAAACACTTCGCCCGAACATGACTGCGATTTTAAAAATTGCCGATTATTCTAAAGCCAACGCCATTACAGTCCCGATTAAAGCGATCCAAAAATCAGAAGATGGCGATTATGTGTTTGTAAACAACAGCGGAACGGCCAAACGAAAAACCGTGAAAGTTGGTGCTACTTATGGCGGTCAGTCTGAAATAATATCGGGCCTGAATGCCGGCGACCAGTTGATAACCGCAGGTGCAGAAGACATAGAAGACGGCGATAAAATTAAAGTTTTGAACGCTGCCAATTAGAAGCATTCAAAACTTTTATCGTTAAAGTTTGCAATGCTTCTTTTATGCCAGTAAATTCTGTTTTTAAATGTTGGACCGTATAAAAAATATCATAAACCAATGATTTTTATGTGATAAAAGAAGCATAGAAATAAACTGAATAAAATTTAAACAGGCTCTTAATACATTTTACCACTTGATCTGTTAATGATGAAAGATACCAGAAAAGAATTTGCGCCCTCCAGTTGGGCAATTGACAACAAAACGGCTATTTACGTGCTCATCTTTTTGATCACGGTATTAGGGCTGATCAGTTATAACAATTTACCAAAAGAAAACTTTCCGGATATTGCGCAATCAAAGGTGTTTGTTACCACCACGTTTGCCGGCCAATCGCCCCAAAATATTGAGAATTTGGTAACGAGGCAAATTGAAAAACAATTAAAATCCCTGAAAGGGCTTAAAAAAGTTACGTCCAACTCGGTTCAAAACGTATCAATTATTACCGCGGAATTTCAGGCGAACATTAAGATCAAAGATGCTAAAATTGATGTAAAAGATGCGGTGGACAAAGCCAAACAGGATCTGCCGCAGAATGATGACAACCTGAAAGAATCTGTGATATCAGATATCAACGTTGCGGATTTGCCTATTTTATACATCAATATTTCCGGTGATTATGACCTGAAACGCTTAAAGGAATATGCCGATCTTTTGAAAGATGAAATAGAAGGCTACAAAGAAATTTCAAAAGTTGACGAAGTAGGCGCTTTGACACCCGAAATCCAGGTAAATGTTGACTTGAACAAGATGGCCGCAGCACAGGTTAGTTTTGGCGATATCATTCAGGCAATCGGGTCAGAAAATATTTTAACAACAGCAGGCACCGTAAAAACAGACGGTGTGCGCCGTAGCATAGACATCAAACAAGATTTTAAAAATGCGGCCGAAGTAGCCGACATGTCCATTAGGAACCCAAAAGGCCAAACAGTTTACCTGCGCGACATTGCCGATATAAAAGATTCCTTTTTGGAGCAAGAAAGTTATGCCCGTTTAAAAACAAACGATAACCCGAAGTTTAAAAACGTAATCACTTTAAACGTAAGTAAAAGGGCAGGCGAAAATTTAATCCAGGCATCGGACAAGATCAACGAACTGATCAAGCTAAAGCAAAAAACAGTTTTCCCGAAAGGCTTAAACATTACCGTAACCGGCGATCAATCGGACAAAACCCGTACTACCTTGAACGACTTGATCAACACCATCATTATTGGTTTTATATTGGTTACCCTTATCCTGATGTTTTTTATGGGTACAACCAACGCAATTTTCGTGGCATTATCAGTTCCGTTGTCCTGCTTTATTGCGTTTTTGGTAATGCCTGCAATTGGCTTTACGCTAAACATGATCGTGCTGTTCTCGTTCCTGCTTGCTTTGGGTATTGTGGTGGATGATGCGATTGTGGTAATTGAAAACACACACCGTATTTTTGATAACGGAAAAGTACCGATAAAAGAAGCAGCGAAAATGGCGGCAGGCGAAGTTTTTCTTCCTGTGTTTTCGGGTACCATGACTACCCTTGCGCCCTTTATCCCGTTGGCTTTCTGGAACAGTTTGATAGGCCACTTCATGTTCTTTTTGCCTATTACATTGATTATCACTTTGCTGGCTTCTTTGGTGGTTGCTTATATCATGAACCCTGTTTTTGCAGTTGATTTTATGAAAGCGCATGTAGAAGGGGAACACGATCATCCCAAATTTGATAAAGGCGTTAAACGTACGCTTATTTATCTGGCCATAGCTACTGCCGTTGGTTACTTTGTCAATGTTGGCTTTGGAAATTTTATGGTTGTGATGATTGTTTTGTACCTGTTCAACCACTTCTTTTTGTTAAAAGTGATAGACCGGTTTCAAAAAAATGTATGGCCGAGATTCCAGGCCTGGTACGCCAAATGGCTGGAACGTGCGGTACACAGGCCGGTTACCGTTTTGTTAGGGACTTTTGGCTTATTTGTGCTGGCTATTGTGCTGATGGTGGTGTTAGGCAAAACACCGGTATTTTTCCCATCCGGCGATCCAAACTTTGCTTACGTTTACATTACCATGCCCATCGGTACAGACCAGGCTACCACAAATGAAGTTACCAAAAAGCTGGAGCAGCGTGTAGCACAGGTAGTTGAGCCGGATAAAAACATCGTATCGTCTATCATCTCCAACGTTACCAAAGGCGTAACCGACCCAACGGATGAAGACCAGGGCGATTATGAAAATAAAGGTAAAATAACCGTGGCTTTTGTGGAGTTTGGCAAGCGCAACGGCAAGGATACCAAAAAAGTGTTGACAAACATACGCAATGCAGTACAAGGCATTCCGGGCGTTAAAATTGCCGTGGCACAGGAAAACAGCGGGCCACCGGTACAAAAGGATATCAGTATTGAAATTATTGGTGATAACCTGGATACTTTGGTCAAAACCAGTAACCGCTTAAAAAACTTTATTGCGAAACAAAATATTGCAGGTATTGAAAACCTGACTGCCGATGTGCAAAACGACAAGCCTGAAATTGTGTTTGATATTGACCGCGAAAGGGCAAACCGGGAAGGTTTAAACACGGCACAAATCAGCCAGGCTTTAGGTACGGCCGTTTTCGGGGCAAAAGCCGGTGATTACAGAAACACAAAAGAAGACGATTACCAGATAAAAGTAAGGGCCTTGCAGGACCAGCGCGGTAATATTGACGAAATACGCAATATGAAAATTACTTACCGCGATATGGGTTCGGGCGGTATTATCAGGCAGGTGCCTATCTCCGCTTTTACGGATGTCCGCTACACCGATACTTACAGCAATATCAAACGGAAACAGCAACGCCGGGTACTGACTTTGGGTTCAAGCGTAATCAAACCTTATAATGCAAACGAAGTAAACGCCAATATTTTAAAAGCGATCGACAATTTTAAAAAACCTGACGACGTGATCATCCGCCAGGGTGGCGGCCAGGAAGACCAGTTGGAAGCAGTTACCTTTTTGGGCGGTGCTTTGGCAACTTCCTTTGGTTTGATCCTGATCATCTTGATGATCCAGTTTAACTCCATTGGCAAAACCTTTATCATTATCAGCGAAATCTTCTTTAGCATTATTGGTGTATTGCTTGGCGTAAGTATTTTCGGGATGACGATGGCGATTGTGATGACCGGAATCGGGATTATTGCACTGGCAGGTGTGGTGGTACGGAACGGGATTTTGTTGGTTGAGTTTACCGATATGCTGATAGAACAAGGCACCAACGTACACGATGCCGTGGTAGAAGCCGGCCATACCCGGATGACACCGGTACTGTTGACTGCCACTGCCGCTATCTTAGGTTTAATACCTTTGGCCGTAGGTTTAAATATTGATTTTGTTGGCTTGTTTACCCATTTCCAACCGCATATTTACTTTGGTGGCGATAACGTTGCCTTTTGGGGGCCGCTAGCCTGGACTATGATTTTCGGTTTAGGCTTTGCAACCATCATCACCCTGATCCTGGTTCCATGTATGTACCTTATCCGCGTAAACTTAAAGAACAGGTTGTTTGGCAAAAAAGAAAAAGTGGAAATAAAACACCCGGAATTGGAAGCCGTGGAAGCGTAATCCAATTTTTACCGGATAAAAAAAGTATGCTTCTTTTATCATAAAAAACCCGTGTTGTAAAAAAGCAACACGGGTTTTTTATGTTATTATGCTGTGTTCACATTGTAAATTACAAAGCCAACTTTGTTTGTCCTTCTTTTTTTAACCGCCAACTGTCTTGTCCCATGTGTTCTCCAATATCTTCTAATACGTTTAAAATGGTTTGATTGCCAGGTGTTGAACCATTTTTGAGAAGAGGCAAAATATTTAAGACAATTTCATCAAAATGTGGACTTTTGTTTTCGCGTTCCATCCTCCGCAGATAACTTGTTAAATAATATTTGATCCGCAACCTAACATCCAAGTGAGATTTAAACTTTTTTGGAATTGTAAATATTTCTGTTTTTTCATTGTAGTGGTAATCGTTCATCAAAATTGGCGTTAAGTCTGAATATTCCTTTTTTAATAAATCAAGAAAACCCAACTCTAAACCTTTGATAATTAATTCGTCGTTGATTTGTTCCAAAGTTGCGCCGTTGTTTTTGGCAATGATGCCTTCAATAGTTTGATTTACAATTTCGGCAATGTCCATTCCAAGATTAGCTTTCATGATTGTTCTGGGATTACGGACTTTACGAAAGTTAATAATCAATTGGCCGGACAAAACAGTAAATGGATTTTGCCTTTTCTTGAAACTTGTTTGTCCGTTTTTCTGCGGAACAGCACCAATGTATTCAAATCCGCAACTTTCGGCAGTATCAATTATCAAGTGCCAAAACTCCGGGTCTTTGTGGGCAAACACAAAAGAAAGCCAACGGTCGAATTTTAAAACACGGTACATTTCTTTAATGCTTTGCGCAATCAGTTCGTTGTATTGGTTTTTACTTTTTTTGTTTTCACCTCCTTCGATAGCTTCCTGGTCATAATCTTGTTGGGTTACTTCCAAATCAAGCCAGGCATTCCACATTACCGATAAATCCAAGTATGGAATTTTTTTGCCATAAGGCGGATCAGTGTAAATATAATCTACACTTTCTTTTGGTATAAAATTTAAGTTGGTTGCCGTTCCTTTTATAATTTGTGCATTTGAAATAGTCTTTTCATTAATAAAATATTCCATTTCCTTTTTTGCATCTTTTACCTTTTTAAATCTTGATTCAAAAACTGAAATGAGGTTTTCACTTGCAGGGGTAGGCGCAATCCGATATCGATAATAAGCAAAAACGCCGCTGTTTCCTCCGCCATCACTAACTTTTTTTGGTGCTTGGTAAGTTTGATTAACTTTATACAACGAGGCTGAAAAAACTAAAAGTAAATTGTCCTTAATATTTTTAATTTTTTCTTCTTTAATTATTGATTTTAATAAAGCAAGCTTTGCCAATTGTTCATTAGTGAATAGTTCTTCAATAACCTCAACATCTGAACCTTTTGGCAATCGAAAACCTTTTGGATAAGGAAATTTTTTTAAAATATTGTCTATTTCTAATAAAGTTTTAGGCTCGTTTTTAATATATTTAGTTTTTACTCTTTCGAAAGACTCTATGAAATCGTTTAAATTAATAGGTGTGATTAATGTTTGAGCAACAAATACAGGCATTGGATTAATATCAATACTTATAGTTTTCCTATTATTCATCAAAGATTCAATCGCGGTTACACCACTACCACCAAATGGATCAAGAACCAAATCACCAGGTTTACTAAAATTTTTAATATACTCAGACACAACATTCCATACTTGTCTGGTAAAATATCCATGCACACCCTTGTGTCTTTTCGCTGATTGTCTCTTTAATTCTGTTATTTCTTCCAGTAATGGCCTATTGCCATAATCAAAATTGCCTTTCGGCTTTGCCGTTGCGATAGTTGTATCATAAGTAAAATTCTTACCAATTTGAAAGCTATTTGGCGATAAGTACAATTTTAAGTCGTTCCAATTTTGTTCGATTTGAGTAATTGGAAAAAACAGAATTGGTTTATCGGTATCATTTGTTCTAAAAAGTGAAAATTCTAAACCATTGCAAAGGGCAAAATAAGTACTTCTAATTTCTGGATGTGCGGCATAACTATAAACCTGATTTACATTATCGTCATTAATTATTTTTTGGTTTGGAGCTTTAGCGTCCAATACCCAAGCAAAGTTATTTTCAACTTTTAAAGCATAATCTGGCACAAGGTTTACTGGTCGTTTTTTGCTTCCGATTTTAATAAATGGGTGCTGTAAAGTTTTACTTCGAATAATATCCTGTTGCGGGTATTGAAGCGCTTTAAGAATAGGCAGGATAATTACTTCCCTTACGCTATCTTCTTTAAAATCCGGATTGGCTGCAATTGTTGTAAAGTCAAGGTTATCGAAAAGATTGTGTAGATGTCCGGAAACTGCCATAAAAGATTAGTAGATATTTGCTGGGCGAAGTTATTTACAAATACTAAACCTACACAAATAGTAATTTCAAACCAAAAAACATAGGATAAAAGAAGCATTGTAGTTAATACTACTGGATCAAGCCTTAAACATATACTTCTTTTACCAACAAAAAATCCGCGTTGCCCCAACAGCAACACGGATTTTATACCGATAAAAACAGTATCCTAAATTTTAACTATGCCGGAAACTTTTCTTCCGGTTTTTCACGCTCCCAGAAACGGTGTTTGCCAATGGCATCAATGAAAACAGCAGGCGATTGGTTTAAAACCAAACCCATTTTTACCAGTTTCGATTCATCTGATGTACCTGCCAATACCTTTTTGCCCAAATAAGAACCTTTTAGCAATTCAATCGCTTCTTTATCCGCAGCAATTGGTTTGCAATGGCGGTAGGCTTCGTCCACAAAATGGAAAGCGTCCCCTTCTTTTTCCAAAGCTGCAATGCTGTCTTTTCCTCCGGGAATATAAACCGCATCAAACAAAACAGAAGCTGCAACCAAAAAGCTTTGGTCAACATGGATTGCATTGCCTTTGCTGTCTTTGATCTTGCCTAATTTTGGGGCAATAACTTTTACCGTTGCGCCTTCTGCCTTTAACGCAGATTTCATGGTATTTAATGCATCGCCATCTACACCGTTTGCCGCTAAAAAAGCAATTTGCCGGGTTTTGATGCTTTTGCTCACCACTTTGGCCATGCTTAAAGCTTCCGATTTTTTGATTGACGATTTGCCTTTTACAGATTCTGATTTTGCCGGGTCTGCATCTGCGCCGTGGCTAAAGTTCATCGGCATTTCCGGTTTTGAAGGGACTGCCATACCCAAACCTTCGGCCACTTTACTTACCAAAGTTGCATCAATTTGCGATAATAAACCCAACATCCGCATCCGGATTTCTTCCATCTCTACTTTGCCCAATTCAAAACGCAAAGCATCAATGATGTGGTTCTGCTCTATTTCAGACATGCTGTTAAAAAACAACGTTGCCTGGCTAAAATGGTCGCGGAAACTATCACTGCGTGCCCTGATCTTTTTGGCATCAATCCTTTCCTGATAAGAAGTAAAACCACCTTCGGAAACTTTGGCCTGTTTCGGGAAACCATCGGCAATTTTATTGGGTTCATAGGCCACCCGGCCGCTATTGATCGTTTGGCGCATATGGCCTTCGCGTTGGTTATTAACTACCGGCGCAATAGAACGATTGATCGGGATTTCATGAAAGTTCGGGCTGCCTAAACGCGTCAACTGGGTATCGGTGTAGGAAAATAAGCGGCCTTGCAACAATGGGTCGTTGGTGAAATCTATACCGGGAACAACGTGGCCAAGATGAAAGGCAACTTGTTCTGTTTCGGCAAAATAACTGTCCGGGTTTCGGTTCAATACCATCTTACCAATACGTTGTACAGGGACTAATTCTTCTGGTACAATCTTGGTAGAATCTAAAATATCAAAATCAAATTTGTGTTCGTCTTCTTCGGAGATCAATTGCACGCCCAGCTCCCATTCCGGGAAATCACCGTTTTCAATAGCTTCCCACAAATCCTGACGGTGGAAATCGGGGTTTTTGCCTGAAATTTTCTGTGCTTCGTCCCAGGCAACAGAAAATACGCCTTGCAAAGGTTTCCAATGCAGCTTTACAAAAGTTGCTTTGCCTTCTTCATTAATAAAACGAAAAGTATGTACACCAAAACCTTCCATCATCCGTAGGCTACGCGGAATGGCACGGTCGCTCATCAGCCACATAATCATGTGCATGGATTCTGGCATTAGCGAAATAAAATCATAAAAAGTATCGTGCGCAGAAGAAGCTTGCGGGATTTCGTTGTGCGGTTCCGGTTTTACGGCATGGATCAAATCCGGGAAGTTAATGGCATCCTGGATAAAAAACACCGGGATATTGTTTCCTACAAAATCATAAATCCCTTCTTCGGTATAAAATTTAACGGCAAAACCACGAACATCGCGGGCCAGATCGGTTGAACCGCGCGAACCGCCAACGGTAGATAAGCGGGCAAAAACAGGTGTTTTGCGGGAAGGGTCATTTAAAAAACCGGCTTTGGTGTATTTGGCCATGGGTTCGTAAACCTGGAAATAACCATGCGCACCAGTACCCCGTGCATGTACCACACGTTCCGGAATACGTTCATGGTCAAAATGGGTAATTTTTTCCCGCAGGATAAAATCTTCTAAAAGTGTTGGGCCGCGGTCGCCTGCTTTCAACGAATTGTGGTCGTCGTTTACTTTTAAACCCTGGTTGGTGGTTAAAAAATTACCGTCGGAATAAGAAGTGTCCTGTTCCAGGTCCTGTAGTTTTTTGTTGGTTTCGGTTCTGTTTTGTTGATTTTTGTTTTCCATTTTCAGTTTTAGTATTAGTGGGCTTTGTTTGGTGGAAGTTTAGGATGGCTAGGCAAAGTGTTTCTTAAAAAAGTGAGGTTTAGAAACCCTGCTTTCTTATCTTAGGATTGCCTTTTATAAAAAGTTATTTCCTTTTGGTTTTGTTTTTATTCAAAATAATTAAATATCTGTTGAACATTGCATTAGTTGAAATTGCTGCAACCGGAAAATGAAAAGCAAATGCTTCTTTTAGCACATAAAATTTAGTGCCTGGCAACCGTAAAATTTAAGGTAATGTTTCCAAATTTAAAGTAAAAAAATATAGGGTAAAAGAAGCATTACAGCCGAAGAACCAACTATACTGTTTTTACCGGCATAAAATCAGCAACTGCATCATAAAAAACAGTTTACACACCAATATCTTCGTTCCAAAGTTCCGGGCTTTCTGCAATAAACTTTTGCATCAATTCATAACACATAGTATCATCAACCACTGTTACACTTACGCCTTTGCTGCGCAACAGTTCTTCTTCGCCCATAAAGGTTTTGTTTTCGCCGATAATGACTTTAGGGATTCCATACAGCAATATAGTGCCCGAACACATCGGGCAGGGAGAAAGCGTGGTGTACAGTTCACACTCGCGGTAAACGGCTGCGGGCAATCGGCCTGCATTTTCTAAGGCATCCATTTCGCCGTGCAAAATTGCGCTGCCTTTTTGTACCCGGCGGTTGTGGCCGCGCCCGATAATTTTGCCCTGGTGCACCAGTACAGAACCAATCGGGATACCGCCCTCGGCAAAACCGGCCGCAGCTTCGGCATAAGCCGCTTCTAAAAATTCTTTCATATCAAATTGCAAATAATAAGTTGGTTAAAAAATATTTTTTAAAATATTAAACAAATTGAAACAGATGTGTCTATATTTATGCAAACTAAAAAACTAAAATTAAAACTATGAAAATGTCAGCTCTTAAAGTAATGATGATGGCCGGTGCAATGATGGTTGCTACTTGTTTAACTGTAAATGCCGCCCCTGTAAAAGGTACTCCTGCCATGGCTCAGGATACCATGAAAAAAGCTAAAATGAAACATGGCAAAATGGGCAAAAAAATGAAAATGAAAAAAGATACTACAATGAAAATGTAGTTCTTCGTTTTTAATTTTAAAAAACATTAAAAGAGGGCTGGTTTAATTACCGGCCCTCTTTTTTTATGTGCCAAAAGAAGCATTGGCCCAAAAACGAAAGTTTTGTCTTTAGCAAACTTAAACCTTTGAAAAAAGTTGTTTTAAGCTAATGGGCAAGCATATTTTAATTACCGGCGGAACCGGGCTGGTTGGCAAACACCTTACCAGCCTTCTACTCGAAAAAGGCTACACGGTAAGCCATTTGAGCCGAAAAACAGGCAACAACCCAAAAGTGAAAACCTTTTTGTGGGATGTGGCCAAAGACAGTATTGATGCCAATTGTATTAACGGTGTTGATTTGATTATCCATTTGGCCGGCGCAGGCGTGGCCGATAAACGCTGGACAGACGAGCGGAAACAAGAGATCATCAGCAGCCGGACTAAATCCATCGAACTGATTTATAGCTTATTAAAACAGCATCGGCATCAAATAAAAAAAGTAGTTTCTGCTTCGGCAACGGGCTTTTACGGCGATTGCGGGAATGAATTGGCAACCGAAACTTCACCTTCTGCAAAAGATTTTTTAGGCCAATGCTGTGTAGCTTGGGAAAAAGCTGTGGACGAAGGTGCAACTTTAGGTTTGGAAATCCTGAAATTAAGAACGGGCGTGGTTTTGACCGATGAAGGCGGCGCTTTAAAACAACTGGCTTTGCCCATCAAATTTGGTTTTGGCACGATCCTCGGTTCGGGCACGCAATGGGTTCCCTGGATCCATTTGCAAGATGCCATTGATTTATACCTCTTTGGGATTGAAAAAGAGCTGACCGGCGTTTATAATATGGTTGCGCCAAACCCGGCAACCAATGCCAAACTCACCATCACCGCGGCAAAACAATTAAACCGGCCATTGTGGCTGCCCAAAGTGCCAGCTTTTGCCTTAAAATTAGCAATGGGCGAAATGAGCGCAGTGGTTTTGGCCAGCACAAAAGTATCGGCAGCAAAAACAGAACAAGCCGGTTTTGTATTTAAATATCCAACGATAAAAGAAGCCATCCGCGAAATTTATGCCCGATAAAAAAAGCATCAACTTGTTTTGGTTCCGTCGCGATTTAAGGCTGACCGATAACGCCGGTTTTTACCACGCGCTAAAAAGTGACAAACTGGTTTTGCCCCTGTTTATTTTTGATACCGAAATTTTGGACAAGCTGGAAGACAAAGACGATGCACGCGTTACTTTTATCCACCAGTCGCTTGTTAACATGAACGAGGAACTGAAGCGGTTGGGCAGTTCGATGCTTGTTAAAAACACATCGCCAAAAGAAGCATTTGCCCAAATTTTGGATGAATATGCGGTTGATACTGTTTTTACCAACCATGATTACGAACCGTACGCCAAAGAGCGCGATACAGAAATCGCCCAAATTTTAGCAGCTAAAAACAGTAAATTTTGCACTTACAAAGACCACGTTATTTTCGACCGGGACGAAGTGATGAAGCCCGATGGTAGCCCGTACACTGTTTTCACCCCGTACTCGCGCAAATGGAAAGAAAAGCTGAACGGTTTTTACCTAAAGCCTTATCCGGTAGAAAAATACCTGCAAAACTTGTATCAAACCCAGCTTCCTTTTCCTACATTACATGATATTGGTTTTGAAAAAAGTTCGATCCAAGTCCCTAAAAACGAATACAAATCCATCATTGCCGATTATGCCAAAACGCGTGATTTCCCGGGGCTGGAAGGCACTTCACGAATCAGCGTCCACTTGCGGTTTGGCACGGTCAGCATTCGCGAACTGGCAACTGAAGCCAATAAACAAGCAGAAAAAACCTGGCTGAATGAACTGATTTGGCGGGATTTTTATGCCATGATTATCTGGCATTTCCCGCAAACCGCCAACCATGCTTACAAGCTTGAATTTGATAAAATCCAATGGCGCAACAACGAGCAGGAGTTTGAAGCCTGGTGCAAAGGCGAAACCGGCTACCCGATTGTGGATGCCGGGATGCGGCAATTGCATGCTTTGGGCTGGATGCACAACCGCGTGCGCATGGTTGCGGCCAGCTTTTTATGCAAGCATTTATTGATTGACTGGCGTTGGGGCGAACATTATTTTGGGCGAAAACTGCTGGATTATGACCTGGCCAGCAATGTGGGCGGCTGGCAATGGGCAGCAGGGACAGGTTCGGACGCCGCACCGTTTTTCAGGATATTTAGCCCGGAAGCGCAAACCAAACGCTTCGACCCCAAATTTGAATACATTAAAAAATGGGTACCCGAATATCTCGACCCATTTAAATACCCGGCACCAATTGTTGACCATAAAGAAGCAAGGGAACGGTGTTTGGCAGCGTTTAAAAAAGCACTGAACGGATAACGTTTACAGCGATGCTTCTTTTATCGACATAAAATTTAATTAGTTACTGCCGTTACGTTCACGTCATAATCCATAATAGAATTTGGCGGAACGTTGTAAGTTTTTGTATTTGGGGTAGCCGATTGGGGCGTAGGGCCGTAAGCCAGGCCGGATGGCACGAGCAAATGTATCTTTCCGCCCGAATTTAAATATTGCAGCCCTTCCTGCCAGCCAGAGATATAAGAAGAAAGGGAAGCGGCATCTAAACTCTGGGTTTCTATCGTAGACTGGCTCAGCAACAAACGCTTGGTATAAGTAAGTGTTACGGTTGAAGTACTGTAAATCTGGTCTTTACCAGAACCGGGGTCAACAATTTTGTAATACAAACCCGAAGGCGTTTTTTGGAACCCTGTCAGGTTGTTTTTTTTGATGTAGTTTCTGATTTGCACCGTATCATAAGCCAACTGGCTGTCCACATTGTAGAGGTAAACGGTATAATCCAAAGATTCATTTCCCGGGATTTTAACCCTCAGATCCGGAAATGTATAACCGGACAAACCATAAGCCTGACTGGAAGGGATAAGCATACGAATGATACCGTTGCGCTTTTGCAGGTACTTTTTGATGCTAAACTGCAAGCCAACAGGCAGCGGGAAAAGTGCAGTGGTTGGAACCAAGGTGGTAGTGTTATAATAACGGTAATTAAACTGGTTAAGCCCGGCGTAATTGCCGACGCGGTTTAAAACGGTATCGGCAGAAACAACTTTTCCATCCAAAGTTTTAACAGCATAAGCGTAAAAAATCACATCCGAATCGGTTATCGGGTTTCCGGTATCACCAGGCTTGATAATTTGATAGTAAATGCCACTGTCGCCGGGCATCATTTTTAAGCCATTGGCAGAAATATAACTTTGTATGGTATTGTTGTCAACGGTTTGGATCGGGTCGTACTCCTTTTTACAGGAAAACATGGCTAAAGCAAGTACGGATAAAAAGGCGAAAGCAAGTTGCTTCATTATAGGTAATTTTTAATTTTAATTGGTAACGTTATATAATGTAATATCAAAATCGAGACAGGAATTGGCCGGAATATACGGGTTTTGGTGGTCGTACATACCGTAAGCATAACGCGAAGGCACAAAAAGCCGTATCCTGCCGTTTTTTTTGATTAACGGGATGCCAACCTGCCAGCCTCGGATCACACTTCCCAAAGTATAGGACGGATGGAAAATGCTTGGTTTAGTCAGCGTATCTTTTGCGCCTAATATTTTTGCCGAAGCACCAACTGTAACCAAAGTAGATTGTGTGTAAAGACTGGCC
>CAXTKQ010000044.1:0-2667 GCA_964244955.1 uncultured Sphingobacteriaceae bacterium
GGTATTTGCAGCATCTTTTTGTGGTTGAAAACGAAGCAATTAGCTACCAGGATTTATTGAACGAACAGATACAAAAATTGCAGCCCGAAGCGTTTGTAGTGATTAAAAATTATTTGGTTTACCTGAAAAATAAAACCATTTTGAAAGTATTAAACCTTGAACAATAGGAATTTAAAAATGATAAAGATTAAAAATTTAGCCGTTGTAATTCTTTTATCCAGCTTTTCCAGTCCGCTTTTTGCCCGCACTTTATCAGATTCTGTTGGCGTGGAAAACCAGAACGGCAAGATGGTTATTTTGCACAAACTGGACCCGAAAGACAATTATTATTCCATCGCCCGCCGCTATAATGTGCGCCCGAAAGAAGTGATGGATTACAACAACAACGCCAAAATGCAGATCGGCGCGATTATCAAAGTTCCGACAGACCGTCCTTTCGCTGCCAATAATACACCGGTAAAAACAGCATCACCGGCAAATCAACCGAACACCAAACCGGCACAAAACGCAGTCGTCAATACAAACACGGGCAACACCTCAGCTTCAAACCCGGAATATACGCAATACAAGGTTTCCCAGGGAGAAACCCTTTATGCCATTTCCAAACGCTTCCAGGTTAAGGTTGATGATATTATTAGCTGGAACAACCTGAAAAGCAATAATTTGAATGCTGGCCAGATGCTGCAGATTAAGCGCCAAGCTGAACCACAAGTTGCAGCAACAGTTCCGCCGGTAATTGCAACGCCATCCACACAAACGCCAACAACGGCAGTAAAAGACAATACGATAAAAAGGGATTCAACGCGTGTTATCGGATCCGATAGTTCAAGCAGCAACCGCCGTTTGCCCAACAACCGTTACGGATTGACCGAAAAAAATGAAAAAGGAACAGCCGTTTGGATCAGCGACCCAAATTTAGACCCGAAAAAGAAGTATGTGCTGCACCGCACGGCCCCGGTTGGCACGATCATTAAAATAACCAACCCAAACACCAACCGTACTACTTTTGCAAAAGTAGTAGGCAGCTTTACGGAGAACGAAACCAACAAAGATGCGATTGTGGTGATGACAAAAGATGTGGCCGAATCATTAGGCGCCATTGATAAACGCTTCTACGTAAATTTAAGTTACGGCAGCCCAAATCCATAATGAACAAACCTTATGTAATTGGTATTGCCGGCGGCAGCGGATCGGGGAAAACATTTTTTTTAAACTGTTTTTTAGCCCATTTTTCGCGGGAAGAAGTTTGCCTGATTTCGCAGGACGATTACTACATCCCGGTTGCCGAAGGGATGACGGCCGAAGAAAACAAGCTGTACAACTTTGATTTGCCAAGCACGATTGATGAAGCCGCTTTTATTGCCGATGCGCAAAAGCTGTTGAACTACGAAACAGTTTACAAAAAGGAATACACGTTTAACAATCCTACGGCGGTGCCAAAATTGCTGGAAATTAAACCGGCACCGGTTATTATTATTGAAGGTTTGTTCATCCTGCATTTTAAAGCAATGGCAGAAATGCTGGACCTTAAAATTTTTATTGATACGGAAGAAGAAGTGGCTTTGCACCGCCGCCTAAAACGCGATTTGCTGGAACGCGGCTATTCGGAAGATGATGTACGCTACAAATGGAGCAACCACGTAATGCCTGCTTACAAAGAATTTCTGCTTCCATATAAACCGGTTTGTCAAAAAATAGTGCTGAACAATAAACAGATAGCAGAAGATATTATCCGGGTTACAAGGGAAATATCGAATGAGGTTAGGGAAAAGGTTTTGGCGTGAAGTTTAACCTAAGATGTAACTGTTACATATGGTCAGATCCTTCTTCTTTCTTTTCCAACCAGGAATGTAACCAATAATGGATCATGGGTTGTGTGAAATCCCTTTCCGGCATTTCTTTGATCTCGACATAATCATAAACAAAAGCATCTTTTACTTTTAAGATACTTTGACTGGTTTTGGTGTTTTTCAAAGTGTCCCTCAGCCTGAAAGGGCCAGTGTACCAAAGCGTATGGTAATCTTTGAACAAACCGTTTTCATATAAAGCTACAATATCTTTTATTGCAGCCATCAAAAATGGTTCATTTTTAACAGCGGCAAAACACTCAGAAGCAAGGCTATCGCGGTCATTAAAATCACACAACAAATACCCGGTCGGGTTATTTTTACATAACGTTAAAAACTCTTGAGGGTTTATCAGATGAATATCCCAATCTATATAATGACCACCATAGTGATAAACCAAAATATATCTGGCAATGTCTGCGGCCTCGCCATGATTGCGGGCATTGATAAAGGCATTGTAAACGTAGGGATAGTTTTCGGTCAGAAACACTTCAATATCGTGATCTGTCCAGATCATAAATTGATAATTTTCTGCTTTTAAAATTTGCCAAGATTCAAGGCAGCGATCAACTACTTCATTGGTTTTTGGCCCAACTACATGATGTATAATTTTAGGAAGCATATAATTATTTTTATTATGTTACAACAAATTATATCATTTACTACCCATCAATTTAAACAAGTTTCTGGTGATACGTTGTAGTATGGTAGCATCTTCCGTAATAATTTCGGCATCGGCCAGCATCCCCTGTTTTAAATGTACCGGCCTTTTCAAATCAGTTGAGTTTTTTAGGTTAAAGTTTACCATGGATAAAAACAC
>CAXTKQ010000044.1:2677-21164 GCA_964244955.1 uncultured Sphingobacteriaceae bacterium
ACACTGTCCTTATAAGGCACATCATTGATGTTGCTAATCCTACCCCTGATCATGCCGTACTCTTCAAAAGGATAGCTGCGGAGCTTGACCAGCACTTCCTGGCTTTCTTTTACTTTACCCATGTTTGCCTGCGGGATTGCCATTTCCCCAAAGTAATTGTTGTTGCCCGGGTTGATATAAAACACTTCCTGCCCGGCCTGCAATACCTGGTTCTGCTGAACGATGCCCGCGAAGGATAGTTTGCCGTTTTGGGAAGCACTCAATACATACTTGTTTTTCCAATCTTCGGCCTGGCTGATTAAACTGTTCAAAGCCTGGATGAATTTGGCTTTCTCTTCCAACATTTGGTTGTCCAGCTCCAGTATTTCTTTTTGTTTAGCGTCATAGTTGCTGCCGGCAGTAATCAGGGAAGCATCGGTTTGCACCAATGGCGCCTGCTTCGACAAATATTTGCTTTCAGCAGCCCGAAGTTCTGCCGGTGTTTCTGCTTTTTCCTGCTCCAGCTTTTTGTTCATCTCATATTCTTCGCCTGCCAATTTAAAATCACGTTGCTGCAATGCTTTTTGTGCAGTCAACTGGCTTTTTTGTCTGTCTAAGTTGAACAAGTCCCGCTGTAAAAAACCTTTTTTCTTTTCATAAAAACCACTGCTTAAAGAAGCTTGATAGGTAAGCATACTTTGGCTAAAAGTTTGAAAAGCCGGTTGCAGTTCACCTATGTTATCAAAAATTTGCCTGTTAAAAACTGTATAGTTTATTTCGCTACCAGCTTGCAACTGTTGCTGCAACTGCTGCAGTTGTTTAAGTAGCGCAAGCACGTCCTGGTGGTTGGCTGTGCTTTCTAAATAAGCTAAGGGCTGTCCATTAACTACCATTTGGTTATCCTGTACCAATAAACGGTTCAGTTTGCCGGTTACTTTGGCCACAATTGGTTTTGGCGCATCTACAGAACTGATCTTTAATTGAGTTTTAACAATGTCAGGATATTTAACAATAGCAGATAAGCCGACAATCAAAACCAGAATACAAAAAAACAGAGTAATGCCCCAGCGCAGCAACCAACCAGGAGGTGCAGTAATAATATCCTGCATATCATCAGAATGCCGGGTACTTCCCCTTTCATCTATTACTAATCGTGGCATAGCTTAATTCCCTAATTCTAACTGGTTTTTCACTAAATGGTAGTAGTCACCTTTTAAGGAGGTTAACATTTCATGAGTGCCTTGTTCTGTAATTATACCTTTATCCAATACCACAATATTATCTGCATGGCTAACGGTGCTTAATCGGTGCGCTACCACAATCACTGTTCGGCCTTTAAAAAACTCCTGCAGATTTTCCATGATTATCTTTTCGTTGTTGGCATCTAGTGAATTAGTAGCTTCGTCAAAAAAGATATATTTCGGATCTTTGTAAACTGCGCGAGCTATCAAAATACGTTGCCTCTGGCCCTGACTAATGCCGTTCCCTTCTGCACCGATCTTGGTATTAACGCCCAATGGCAAACCAGCGATAAGATCATGAATGTTTGCCACTTTAATGGCGTGTTGTAGCTTTTTCTTGTTTGGATATTCGTCACCTACTGCAATATTCCGGGCAATCGTATCCGAAAAGATAAAACCGTCTTGCATCACTACACCGCATTCGCTTCTCCAAGTTTTAAATCCAATATTATTTAAGCTATGGCCACCTACAGTAATTTCCCCTTTCTCCGGCTCGTAAAAGCGCAGTAGTAATTTTAATATAGTAGTTTTTCCACTACCGCTCATGCCCACGATGGCCGTGGTTTTGCCTTGAGGGATAATTAGGTTTATTTCTTTTAATACCGGCTCGTTACCTGCACCTGTATAACGAAAGGTTAGATTGTTAAATCGTAAACCCTTATCATCCGGCAAATCACGAATAAATTCTTGAGTTACTAGCTCCTCATCTTCCATCTGATGTATTTCGTTTAACCGTTCCAAACCGATCTTAGCGTCCTGAAAGCCTTGGATGAAACCAACTAATTGCTCAATAGGATTGTTGAGCTGACCAATGATGTATTGAACCGCTACCATCGCACCAAGAGTAAAATTACCGTTGATTACTGCTTTAGCACTCAAAAAAGTGATAAGTATATTTTTGCCTTCGTTTATAAAAGTGGTACCTACCTGTTGATATTGGCTAAGCGCAAGCGTTTTTACATTAAATTTAAATAAAAGGGCTTGAATATGCTCCCACTCCCATCGTTTTTGCTGTTCGCAATTATTAAGCTTTATTTCTTGCATGCCACCTATCAGTTGTATAATGCTGTTTTGGTTTTTAGTCAAAACATCAAAACTTTTATAATTTAGTATTCGGCGTTGCTTCAAAAATAAAGTTATCCAAGCTGTATAAATGATACTACTTGCCAGAAATATCAAAAAAATATTTAGGTTATAATATATTAATACTACAGAAAACATAACGAGGTTAAACATGGAAAATACCGTGCTAAGGGTAGAGCCTGTTAAAAAACTCTCGATACGTTTCTGGTCGTTCATACGCTGCATAATATCACCGGTCATCTTCGTATCAAAAAAACTGATTGGTAGCTTCATCAGTTTAATTAAGAAATCGGTGAGAATTGTTATACTAACTCGCGTACTAATGTGAAGTAGTATCCAAGACCTAATAAATTCTACACTTGAGCGTCCTATTATCAGTGCTACTTGAGCAATAAGAATAATATAAATAAAATTAAGATTACGTGTATTAATACCTATATCAACTATGGATTGTGTTAAAAAAGGAGTAATAAGCTGTAAGAAACTACCGGTACCCAAACCGACAAGCAACTGTATAACTAGTTTGCGGTATGTAATTAAATAATGCAGAAGGAATGACCATTTTATTTTACTACTCTTTTCGTCTTCCTGTTCGTAAAATTGCGGAGTGGGTGTCAGTAAAAGAGCAATGCCTTCTGATTTATCTTTATCGACCTGCCAATTTCTTTTAAAGTCATCTTTATTGAGGGTAACTAAACCAATAGCTGGATCAGCCAGATAATACTTATGATTTTTAATTTTATAAAGTACAACAAAATGATAGTGTTGCCAATGTAAAATACACGGTAATCCAACTTCTTTTAATTGTTCGGAACTTAATTTAGCCCCTATCGTATGAAAGCCGATTTTCTCAGCTGCATTGCTAATTCCTAGTAAAGAAGCACCTTCACGATTAACTTCGCAAAGTTTGTTAAGCGTTTGCTGTTTATAATTACGACCAAAAGACTTTGCGACAATACGCAAGCAGGTTGGGCCACAATCCATTGCGTCGAATTGCTTAAAATGAGGAAAAGACATCAAATATTCTTAGCTGCTGTGCTAAGTTGGTTTAGACTCCAATCTTGCCAAATATTTGAATAAGGGTCGTATCCACATTTCAATGGTTTACTGTAAATATCATCTGTAATTTTTGTATATGCCCTACAGTCAGTACAGATGTATCTAAATTCACAGTCTTTGCATACATCAACCTTATCTTTTGTCAAAGACCACAAATTTTTAAAACCATTTTTTTCTATTGCCTCTATTAATGAACTTTCCTGCGCGTTTCCAAAAGTCTGATTTAGACTTGGGCAATTTTTTATAAATCCCTTTTCATCTATTGATATTTTTTTGTTCAAACAAGAGTTGTAAGTATGTGATTCAATAACCTGTTTTAAATCTGTTGTAAAATATTTTACACCTATCTGCCCACATTGTTCTACTGATTCTAGTGGAGTGATCCTTGACTCCATTATTTGATAATTGTTTATTACAACAACATTATTGTCGGTACTGTTATAAAGAACGATCTTATTAATATTGGGATTTGTTTTTAGTATTTTTTTTAAATATCGAGCATTATAAATCTCATCAGCATTTAATAATAATTCTATATAGTGGAAAGATAACGTTTCAAAACTTTTTATAAGTTTTAGAAACGTTGCTGTTGCTAAGTTTTCGAAAATCCTTATCTGAACTGCTTCACAACCTAATGTTTCCAATTCCATTAAGCGTATATCTAATGGATACATAATATCTATTCTAAAATCCAAAATAGCATTACTGATAATTTTTGAAAGTCGAAAAGTGTTGTCAATTTTGGGAAACGATATAGGATTATCGGTATAAAACCCCAACTCATTTTCTTCCAGGAAAAACAAGTATTCGTTAAAAATTTTCTTTTCCTCCTCTTCAGTAAATTGCTGCATTATTTGCCCTAATGTCTCTATAGCAACTTCTTCAATCAATTCGGTTAAAACATGCGGAACAAAATGAAAATTATTTCTTTGAGTATCAATAATGATACTGCGATTAAAACCTTTAGTAATATAACAGCATGAAAACAAAACAAAATATTTCTCCAAGTTACTTTTCATGGCATTTTAGAAATTGGTTTGTAAAAGGTACGTTTAGTGAACATTTTATCATTATATTTTTTTGAATAAACGTTTTTATAGGGCCTTTCTTTTGCTGCCATTTTGAGAGCCTCGGCGAAGTAAACGTTAAGTGATACCGGTGTTCTACCAATTGTACGCTCGGCTTCATTCAATTTTTTTATATTCATATTTTATGGTTTGTATCCTTCAGGAATTGATACTTTATAGTTTTTAGCATAAAATTTTAGTCTTCCAAGTCCCATTTTTTGCCGACGCTTATCTATTTTCCCAATCTTTGTTATAGGAAAGAAAACATTCTTTTTAATGCTGCTGTCGAGATGAAATTGTGTACCATAGAGTTGCTTTTTTTTTGCGAAAATTAAAGATCGATCTTTAATCAGGGCGTAGTTTCTTTTCCCAATCCCGTGTTTTTTATAGGCTACTTCTATTAGTGGCATGCGCTGTAGTAATATTTTTTCGGGTAGGTGATCATATAGGATGCAAAAATCAAAAGAAATAAAATTATCAAATTCTTTAGTCGTGATGACTCCTTTATTTATCAGGATACTATCAACACTTATTGCATTTAAACTGTCACGAACAGTCCACAAGCGGCCATTCTGTACACTTGGGCTATCAATATACCTGTGCCTCACCCGCTGATCTAAACTATATATTAATTTGATTTTTCTGGCGAGTGCCGAATCCTGATCGGACAGGTTATGCACCAAAGGATAGTCAGGATAACGCCTCCAGAGCTTTTTGAACCCTTTTGTATGTACAAGTTCCTCGTACCATTCGTATGCAGGATTTATTTGACCTGGTAGTTCAGCGGCATAATCAAATTCATCATCATTTCTCACCTTTTGCATTTTGCTCCAGATCGCAATCGCTTTTTTGTAGTTGCCAACTTCTACGGCAACACGCCCTGCAAACCAATAATCCGCTTTCGTAAGATACTTGGATTTGAACAAGGTATCGTAGTATGGATCGGCTTTTTCATGAATAATCGGGTGTCCCATGGCATATTTGTAGGCACTATCCCTAAGTATTCGAGCTTTTTCAGGGCTGATTTTAACTGCTGTTTTATGTGCCTTACATCCGGCAAATACAATTGCTATTATCAGAATTAGCTTTGATACGTTTGTGCTTAAACGATAAATAACAATCTCAGATGGAAATACTTTATTCATTTAGTCTGCTGCAAACTTTATTAACGTATTTGCAACTATCTCTTCCAAAGGATAATTACATGGTTGAGACATCATCCCAAATTGACCACAAGGATTTACTTCCAATAAAACCGTTTCACCTTGAGGAGTAAATATTAAATCAAGCGATCCGGTATTAAGATTAATTTCCTGAAGTAATATGGTTAGCTTTTGTTCAATGTTCTTATCTAAAGTATAAGGTACAAATCGGTTTGGGCGTAGATAATTGTATTTCCTAAAATCAGCTTTTGTTTGCGGGTCATTTTGAGAAAAAATTGCCATCGAAAAAAATTGTCCGTCAATATAAAATGTTCTTATTTCAAACTCTTTTTTAATTTCCTCCTGTATGAGTGTTGGCAAAAAGAATCCCGGAATGAATTTTTTTAAAGGTTTAAGCGGGAACGTATACATAGTTAAAACATTCCTATCTTTCGTTTCAATAAAGGAAATATCACTAAGACTTTTTGCAATAATATCATCAGGCATATCATCAAATAAGGCTGTTTTGTTATTAGTT
Source organism: uncultured Sphingobacteriaceae bacterium (assembly GCA_964244955.1). Lineage (GTDB taxonomy): Bacteria > Bacteroidota > Bacteroidia > Sphingobacteriales > Sphingobacteriaceae > Mucilaginibacter_A. The sequence goes on from CAXTKQ010000044.1 coordinate 8,787, forward strand.
ATGGTTGAAGCAGGTACGCGAAGGCCAACACTCTGAGCCTTATTTAATACCATAAATTTATCAGGACGTACCGATCTATAATCAGCAAGCCATTTTTTTTTTGATAAACATCTACAAAGTAGATTTAATGTACCGAGATATTCTGATTTGAATTGAGAGAGATATGCATCGCCGTAACATTTCTCAAATACTTTATAGGCCTCTGCTTTAAAGTAAAATCCAAATTTTCTAAACCAAACGGTGGTTATTTCCTCGGAATGTATTATAACCTCACCCGTATCAATGGAAAAATATGGCTGGGCTGTATTTGCTGAGAGCTTTACACTTATATTGTATTTAAATATGTCATTATCATTTAATCTGAAGTATGCAGCGTTTTTACTCTGTAACCAGGCAATTACTTCGGTTGTGGTTAGGTCGCCGTAAGTACTAAGTATTAAAATCATTTTATCATAATAAAAATATCATCTAAAAGGGGTCGAGATTCTCGGCCCCTTTTTTTACAATTCAGACTAGGCAGGGGGATTTGCATCGCCAGCACCATCATCCGTAGCTGGAAGGGTTCCATCATTGGTGGTAGACCCGTCTTTTTGTCCAGTAATAGATGGACCTCCAGCAGTAGGTGTAGATCCTACCACACCACCTGTCACTTGTTTCATTTCTGCCTTTTCCAAAGTGTTAAACAATGGACTTTTAATGCTTGTTAATTTTTTCATAAAAGTTTTTAAATGGTGTAACTTATTAAACGGGATAACGCTCCAATTGTTAAACGGCATATATTGAAAAGTGTATGCACCTTTTACTTTTGGCCAAAGTGTCGTTGCTGCTGATTAAGCAGCTATTTAATATCTTTTAATTGGTAACTTTCTGGTAGACGGTAATATCGTTATGGTCAGCAAACTGGGATAATTCGGATGCGTGTTTAGCTCGTTTGTGACTGTTTCTGCCTGGACAGAAATGCCGGATTGCTTTAATAAATTTATTAAAGTTTCATCTAAATTAGGTTGTTTGATAAAAGAGAGCATACCAAAAGAATTTTCTCTAATATCAATATAATTTATTTACAAAAAAGAATTTAAAAAAAATAAATCTTTTTTAAGTAAAATTTAATCAAAACTTAACTAAAGGGTAATCATCGTTGGCGGTTAATGAAGTTGTTTAAACTCAAATTTTCGGTAAATGCTTCTTTTATGGCATAAAAATCAAAGGACACACCCCTTGCCCCTTTCAAGAGGGGAACCTGCAAACGATGCCTTTCTAAACGTTGGAAAAGTAGCAAACCATACTTCCCCTCTTGAGAGGGGCAAGGGGTGTGTCCTTCAATAAAACCTGTAAATGAATAATTAATCAATAACAAATGTTTAAACAATCTTACTCTTAATTTACATCAAGGGTTAAAGGTTTTCCCAGATAATAATCAATTACTTTGTTTCTAAAAACAACATCATAACGTGCATTGATCAGGTCAAATTCAGCTTTATTAAAGTTGGTCTGCGCAATATTATAATCAACCGAATTAAGCAAGCCTGCCTGGTAACGCTTTTCGCTTACATACAGCACCTGTTTGGTAGCCTGGTAATTGCTTTGGTTTGCCGCCAGGCGTTTGTTTGCCGCGTTTAAATCTGCCAAAGCCTGGTTAAAAACTTTGTATAGGTTGTTAACCGTTATTTGTACAGCTACTATTGTGTTTTGGTAAGTGATTTTGGCTTTGCGGATATTAACCTGATTGCTAAAGTGGTTAAATAAAGGGATTTGCAAGCTTATACCGGCAGACTGGTAAAAGTTATCCGAAAGCTGTTGTAAAAAAGGATAATTTTTAACGGTGGAACGAAAGGCAGGTTCAAGCACCCGCTGGTTGGTGCCGTTTACAAAACCAACCGTATCGAAACCTACCTGCCTTGTACCGGTGATTAAAGAACGGGCATCAGAATAATTAGTGCCTACAGAACCAAATAAATACAAACTTGGATATAAACTGCTTTTGGCAACTTTAATACTTTGGTAAGCGGCATCTTTTTGCAAATTGGCCAGTTTAATATCCGGGTTTACAGCTAAAACTTCCTTCCATAATGCTGCTGTATCTAATTTTCGGCTTTCATCCGTTAACTTACTTATATCAGGTTTAACTAATTCAAGCACTACGGTCGGCATTTCCATCAATTGTTTTAAGGCAAGCAGGTTGGCCTCTAAAGTATTTTGGATATTGGTTTCGTCCAGTTCGGTTGTGGCTTGCTGGGCTTGCGCCTGCGCCAGGTCGGCCAAAGATTTGTTACCGGCCTTAAAGTTCTTTTCTGTTTTTTCGACGTTGAGTTTGGCCACCTGTATTTGTTGCCGCGAAGCTTTTAACAAATCCTGCCCGGCCATTACCTGCAAAAAAGTAGTTGCAACGGATAAAACCAGGTCGTTCTTTATTTTGGCCACGTTGCTTTGGTCGGCTTCCAGCAGCAATTTGTTTTGCACAATTTGTCGCCGTAACTGTCCGCCTTGAAATAGTGTTACCTGAGTACTCAGGCCGCCATTCAACAAAAAAACACGTTGGTTAATATAATTATAGGTAGATACATCTAAGGTGCGGCCAAAATTAAAAGAGGCTTGCGGACCGGCACTTAAATTGGGCAGTAAATTATATCTGGATTGTTTTAAATTTTCCTCGGTAAAAGCAGCATTAAATTGTGCCTGCTTAATTTGCAGGTTTCGGTTTAAGGTAGAATCAATGGCTTGTTGTAAAGTGATTTTGAGCTGAGCAAGGCAACTGAAAGGAAGCAAAAAACAAATGGCAATTAGAGTAAAAGGCTTGTAAAAGAAATTTAAATGAACATTTAGTGCCATGTTTAAATCAGGATAAAACCTAAAGTTAAACCTAACAAGATTTGAATTAAAAACTAAAGCATTTTAAATTTTATTTAAATCCCAATACTTCTTTTACCCCTATAAATTCATCCAACCTTGCCCGCATAACAAACCTTGTGGATAAAGCTTAATTTCTTCATCACTTCAGGCGTTATTACAAAAGGATACAAATCAATGTGGCCTATGCTGCGGTTAATACTGTTCATGGCAAAACTCATGGGCAACCAGGTAGCAATAATATTGTTGAAATCGGCAATTTCATAAGGTTCCTGTTTTACGTCCACATCCAAATGGTCTTCCGGTTTTGCAATTTTTGGATGAACACTCAAACCAAAAGCGTAGCCGGTTTGCAGCGTGTCCATAATATGCAGGTAATGCGCCCAAGTTTCGGCCCAGTCTTCCCAGGCGTGCGAACTGGCGTAAGAGCTGATGAAACGGTTGTTCCAATCAGCAGGGGCCCCGTTTTTATAATGTTTTTGCAAGGCTTCGCCGTAATCTTCGCGGTCATCGCCAAACAAATTTCTAAACTCTTCTAAATAAACGGAATTGTCAATCAGCCTGTCCCAATAATAATGGCCAATCTCGTGCCTGAAATGGCCAATTAAAGTTCGGTAAGGTTCTTTCATGGCTTTGCGCGATTTTTCCCGTTCCACGTCATCCGCTTCTACAACATTTAGCGTAATCAAACCATTATCGTGGCCGGTTAAAATGCGTGGTTTTCCTTTTAAATCGGCCAGAAAATCAAAAATCAAACCTTTTTCAGCATCTGTATTTTTGCTTATCAAAGGCAGTTTCATTTTTAATAAACTGTAAACCAAGCGGTGTTTGGCATTTTCGATGAGCAACCATTGCCGGGCGGCTTCGGGCTTACTAAGATTTGGAATGGTGCTGTTTAAATCACAAGCCTGGCAGTACGGATTTGGGCTGTCGTTTTTAACCAGCCAGTTGCAAACGCCAAACTGGTGGTTTAAGCAATAACGGTAGGTTTGGCCGGTTTTATCATAGATGCTGTAAATGCCGGTGCTGATGATAACTAAAGGATAAAGCTTTAAATCCTCCGCATCAAACCCCAACGGATAATTGCATTGCACACAACTAATGTTTTCAAAATATAAAATTTGTTCGCAATGTGTACACTTAAAAATTTCCATTTAGTTTAAGCTGATCGTTTTGCTTTTACTAACCTGTTTTTAAAGTTTTTGATTTAAATAAAATAATCTTTAACCATTTGCTTAAAATTAGGTTGTAAAAGAAGTATTGCCTGCATTTGCCACAACTCCAGCCGTACCTTTTTAACATCAAAACCAGTCCGGCAATTTCCTTTTGATAACTCTATGTATAAAAATTCTATCTTTTTTATCTTCACTTTGCTGTGTATCGGGAAAGCTTCGGCACAAACCGATACTTCCAAAAACTTGCACGAAGTAACCATCAAAGCTTATCTTTCACAACAACCACTGTTAACCGTTCCGGCAGCCGTTGGAACGTTGAACGCGCAGCAATTGCAAATGCAGTCCAGCTTTTCTTTAGTCCCGGCGATGAATACCATTCCAGGTGTTCGGATGGAAGAACGTTCGCCGGGAAGTTACCGCTTGTCTATCCGCGGCAGTTTGCTGCGTTCGCCTTTTGGGATTAGAAATGTTAAGGTTTATATGGATGAATTTTCGTTGACCGATGCCGGCGGAAATACTTACCTCAATTTGCTCGATTTAAATGCGATTCAAAACATCACGGTTTTGCGCGGGCCTGACGGCAGTTTATACGGTGCAAATTCCGGCGGCGTGGTTTTGATTGACCCTTTTGGCGCGCGCCAGCAGCAAAGTACGGCCTCGGTTGGTTTTGATGCCGGTTCTTACAACAGCTATCGTGAAAATATAGTGCTAAAAGAAGCATCGAAAAATAACCAGTTGAACATTAGCCAAAGCTGGCAGCATTCCAACGGTTACCGGCAAAACAGCGCGTTGACCCGGAAATTTATCCAGGCTGCCGATAACTTTGCTTATTCGGCAAAAGGACAATTGAAAGCGTTATTGTTTTATTCTGATTTGGATTATCAAACGCCCGGCGGTTTAACGCTTGCCCAGTTTTTGCAAAAACCGGAAGCAGCCAGGCCGGCAACGGCAACATTGCCGGGCGCGATTGAACAACATGCGGCCGTTTACAACAAAACCGTTTTTGGCGGAGTTTCTAACGAGGCTTTTTATCTGCCCAATTTAAAACATGTGGTTTCGGTTTACGGGATGCACACCAATTTTGATAACCCTTATATCACCAATGAAGAAGTGCGGCTGGAAAACACGCTTGGTTTGAGGACTTATTTTGAACTAAGCGGAAAACCAAAAAAGAATTTCGATTGGAAACTTAACCTCGGCACAGAACTGCAACAAACCAGATCGAACATCAACAATTACGATAACAACAAAGGTACGCGCGGCAAGTTGCAGGCGGCCAGTAATATCCTCACCAAACAGTCTTTTTATTTTTCGCGCTTTGCGGCTACGGTTCTCAAAAAAATACATGCCGAAGCAGCATTGAGTTTGAACAATTACCAATATGATTTTACGGATGTTGGTTCTACCGCAGGCAACAATAAGTTTAAACCGGTGCTGATGCCACGTTTGGCTTTATCTTATCAGGTTAGCAATAGTTTTGCCTGGCGCGCAACGGTTAGCCGTGGTTATTCTACGCCTTCCACTGCCGAAGTAAGGCCAACCAGCAACATCATCAACAACAGTTTGCAAGCCGAAAAAGGCTGGAATTACGAGATCGGTTTCCGCAGGCAAAACCAAAACGCGCGTTTTAATTTGGATGCCTCTGTTTTTTATTACCGCTTGAACAATGCCATCGTTCGATGTTTAAACGATGACGGAACGGAATATTACCTGAATGCTGGTGGCACAAATCAGCTTGGTTTGGAAGCAAGAACCAGTTATCAGTTTATCAAACCGAACACAACTGAACTTTTCAGAAGTTTGGAACTGAGCAATAGTTTGGCCTTGAGCAAATTCCGCTTTCGCGATTATTTTAATGCAAGCAGTAATTATTCGGGCAATAAGTTAACCGGTGTGCCGAGTGTAGTTTCGGTAAGTCAGTTGAATATTAATTTTCCTGCCAAGATTTATTTCTTCGCACAATATAATTACACTTCCAAACTTCCTTTAAATGATGAAAATACGGCTTTTGCAAATGCTTATCATTTGGTGCAATTAAAAGCCGGTTGGAACAAAAACCTCAACCAAAAAACAAGTTTGAATTTATATACCGGCATTGATAATTTATTGAACCAGCATTACAGTTTGGGCAACGATTTGAACGCTGTTGGAAATCGTTTTTACAATGCCGCACCGTTGCGGAATTGGTTTGCTGGGGTTAACGTGCAGTTTTAAACAAAAAAGCGATACTGTTTTTATAGGCATAAAAACAGTATCGCTTTTTAAACAATTCACTTATTAATATGGGACATCGTTTTATCTAAACAATAAGTTTTCTTTGAGAATTACTTTTTCTGTTTTTTAAGATCTTTTTCAAATCAGTAGAACTATTTAAACCTGTATAGGAGTTTGTTAACACCAGTCGTTCCTTTAAATTAATTGGCAACTCGTTCAATGATTTGTCGTCATCTATAATAACAATATCATCTGCAGTTAAATTACACCTAACAATCCAATCAATAATTTCAGATTTTCTATTATATTTATGTTGAATTGGTATATCTAAAATGGAGATATTTTTAGCATTAATTCCTCTGGTTTGAAAAATATTTAGCCATTCGATAACATTAAAACGAAACCTATGGGAAGTAGATAATATTAATTCATCTTCCCCATCAGGACTGATAACCGAATTTAAAGTATCAACAGCAATTTTATTGAACTTGTAAAATCCATCCTCATCTAATTCAACCCGTTTATGTGGGTTTGCATGAACCATTACGCCATCTATGTCTAAGAAAAACTTCATATTTTAAATAACTTAAAAATTTTCCTCCTTCAAAAAATCATCATTGCAGTATCTTCTATTATAAGGATTGTTAGCGTCCCAATCTTGTATAGCATCTATCTCAACCTCGTTAAACTTTTTTGGTTTATCGCAAAATGATTGGGTTGCTTTGATAGTTTCGAATGCTATACCTGCTAATTTATAAGCAATGTAACGGTGGTTCCCGTCAATAATTAATTTTTGATCACTAATTTTTACTGCTCCAAATCTGTAACCTTTTAAAACTCTTGTATAGATTCTGGCAATTATTGCAAAGCATAACCTTTGATGGGTCGTTTGGTATTCATGTTCCGTATTGGTAATAAAATCACGCAGTTTTTCAATTTCAAGTACTGTTTTTAATGCTACTTTTTCATTATCAATATTAAATTTTTTCTTCAAATGTGTTTTATTTAAACCTCTCTAATTTACTCATGTTTAATTATTTAAAAGCATTTGAATTAAAAAACCTGTAAATAAAACATCAAAAACAAGATGAAACAGATTTGATTTTCGACTTACTGTTTCACAAAATTATAAACCACGTAACCTGTTTTCCCGCCGTATTGCACAGGCGATTTTAACGTCATGGTGTTGGCCGTCATGGCAGTTATCAGCAAACGGTAACCATCTTCTACGTTTTTAGGTTTGTCTTTATCAAACAACATTTTAAATTGAAACTCCGGCCCGTTCGCACCATTGGCAAACGACCAGAAAATATTTTGCGTAAAACCAACCTGACAGCCGTTTTGCGTATTGTTGATCATGAAAGAACCACTCCCGCTGTTGGTCAGTTTCCAATTGCTGTTTTCAAAGCATTTATAGGGCGCGGTATTGAAAACAGATTGAACGGCACCTGGCAGCAACCCTTCTAAAGTAACCGCACTGATTCCCCAATTGCCCGAAATATTGCCACGCGAAATAGCATTCGGGTCCTTTTTTAAAGTGGAACAAGCGGAGAAAATTAAGGCAACCAACATTACAGTTGCTGTTTTTAAGAAGGTATTTTTCATTTTAATTTTGTTTAGTAAACAGTTAACGCACAACCAATTTTTTTGTTGATAAAAGAAGCATTGCAATTACTTTTCGTTGCGCACAATCCAGGATTGATAAATTTCCTCGAAAACCGTTTGCAAAGATTTGGTGATCTGCCAGTTTGGATAATGGGACTTCATCTTCCGCAAATCACTGTAATAACAAATATGATCGCCAATGCGGTTCGTGTCGCTGTACGTATATTGCATTTGCTTTCCGCTGATTTCAGAAATCATATCGAAAGCTTCTAAAATAGAACACGTATTATCCTTTCCGCCGCCTAAATTATACACTTCGGCAATGCGCGGCGCTTTGATAAATTCTTCGATAAAACGCGCCACATCAAACGAATGAATGTTGTCCCGAACCTGTTTCCCCTTATAACCAAAAACGGTATATGGCTTCTCTTCCAAATTGCATTTGATGAGGTAACTTAAAAAGCCGTGTAACTCAACGCCGGTATGGTTTGGCCCGGTCAGGCAGCCGCCACGCAAACAAGCGGTTGGCATGTTAAAATAACGTCCGTATTCCTGCACCGAAATATCTGCCGAAACCTTGGAAGCGCCAAAAAGCGAATGTTTGGTTTGGTCTATGCGAAAATGCTCGGCAATGCCATATTCAAAATTCGCGTCGGCATAATCCCAGCGTTTTTCCAGTTCTGTCATTTCAATTTCATTCGGCGCATCGCCATATACTTTATTGGTGGACATGTGGACAAACGGGATTTCGGTATTGTACCTTCTCGTGACTTCCAACAGATTAAAAGTGCCAACGGCATTCGTATCAAAATCATCAAACGGGATGGCCGCGGCACGGTCATGGCTTGGTTGCGCAGCGGTATGCACAATGGCATCTGGTTTAATGGTTTGGATAAGATCAATCACGCCGTTACGATCACGGATATCCAACTCATGGTGATGAAAATTGCTGATCTTGCTTCTCAAGCGGCTTTCGTTCCAGCGCGTATCACCGTTGGCACCAAAAAAAACAGCGCGTTGGTTGTTATCAATACCGTGGATTTCCCATCCCAAATCCGCAAAATGGAGGCAAACTTCGGAACCAATCAAGCCGGACGAGCCGGTTACCAATAATTTTTTCATTCGATAAGTATCTGCTTTATTGTATGAAGTTTAGCAGTAAAAGGTTTCAGAAAAAACACAGATGCCGTTATGCTGAACTTGTTTTAGTATTAAAGCCGGCCATCTGCAACGCCCGCTTCCAATGCTCCTTTTATATCATAAATAATAGCGCGCTGCTGGTTTTTCAGCTTGTTCAAATCTAACGATTGAAAATCCTGGTGCGCCACGGCCAAAACAATTGCATCATAATTATTTTTCAATTGTTCGGATTGATTTAGTGTTGCAAAACCATATTCCTGCTTCACTTCTTCCGGATCGGCCCAGGGATCGTAAACCGTCAATTCACTTTCAAACTCATTAAAAACCTTGACAATATCAATTACACGTGTGTTCCGTACATCCGGGCAATTCTCTTTAAACGTAAAACCCAAAATCAAAACTTTGGCATTTTTAACCGGAATATCTTTTTTCACCATCAGCTTGATCACTTCCAAAGCAATGTACGCGCCCATACCGTCATTTAATCGGCGGCCTGCCAAAATAATTTCGGGGTGATAACCAACTTCCTGCGCTTTTTGTGCCAGATAATACGGGTCAATTCCCGTACAATGTCCGCCAACCAAACCCGGTTTAAACCTCAAAAAGTTCCATTTGGTGCTGGCCGCTTCCAAAACTTCGCCGGTATCAATGCCCATTAAATTAAAAATTTTGGCCAGTTCGTTTACAAAAGCAATATTGATGTCGCGCTGCGAATTCTCAATCACTTTTGCAGCTTCGGCCACACGGATGCTTGGTGCCAAATGCGTTCCGGCAGTTACGATAGATTGGTATAATTCGTTAACAAAAGCAGCAGCTTCGGGCGTAGAACCAGAAGTAATTTTTTTTATGTTGACCAGCGTATGTTCTTTATCGCCGGGATTGATGCGCTCGGGCGAATAACCGGCAAAGAAATCCTGGTTAAATTTAAGCCCGGAAGTTGCTTCCAAAACCGGCACGCATTCATCTTCAGTAACACCAGGATAAACGGTGGATTCATAAATCACCAAACCTCCTTTTTTTAAAGCTTTGCCAACCAAAACCGATGCTTCTTTTATCAGCCTTAAATCAGGGCGGTTATGTTTATCAGTAGGCGTTGGCACGGCAACAATAAAAACATTACAATCTGTTAGATGCTCTGCTTCCGAAGTACAAAAAAGTTTTCCATTGGGAGATAAAACGGCTTGTAATCGTTCCGCTTCCACTTCGCGCGTGCGGTCAAAACCGGTCAGCAAACCCTGAATTCTTTTTGGATTTATATCGAAGCCAATTACTTCGTGTTTCGCTGCAAACTCAACAGCTAGAGGCAAACCAACGTAACCCAAACCAACAACCGCAATTTTAATTTGGGCCGGTTTTTGGTAAACAGAATTGGGTTGTGTAGAAGCAGTTTGAGGCATTGATTTAGACAGATTGGGCAAATATATTAATTTAAGGACGCAAAAAATTGCCTGTTAAAAGAAGCATCATCAGGAATTATAAATTTGATATACTCCCTTTACCGTACATTTTTTGGCATCGCCAACCAAAATCGTGGCTATCTTTTTTTCGATCATCAGGTTTTCTGCTTCGCTGATAAATTCATCTTCGGCAATAATAATAGGGTTTGGGTTGAAAATATCAGAGATTTTTAAGGTTGAAGTATCTGGGAAACGCAGTAAGCCGCGCCGCAAATCGCCGTCTGTTAAAATGCCTTCTGCCTTTTCTGCATTTCCAACAATCACCAAACCTAAACGCCCGGCCGACATGGTCAAAATTAGGTCGGTAAAAGAAGCATCAGCTTTGATAAAAGGCAGGTTATCCGTCCGCATGAAGTCTTTCACCCGCGTTACCAGTTTTCGGCCCAAACTTCCGCCAGGATGAAAACGGGCAAAATCTTCCTGCAAAAAGTTGCGTGCTTCCATCAGCGCAATCGCCAAAGCATCGCCCAAAACCAACATCGCTGTGGTGGAAGAAGTTGGCGCGAGTAAAAGCGGACAAGCTTCCTGCGTGATCATCACTTTCAAACAGCAATCGGCATTTTTAGCCAAGGCAGAATCCGGGTTGCCGGTAATACCGATAATTTTATTTTGATGCCATTTTAAAAAAGGGATAATTTTGAGCACTTCATCGGTTTCTCCCGAAAAAGAGATCAAAATCAAAATATCGTGTTGGCTGATGATGCCCAAATCGCCGTGAAAAGCTTCACTCGGATGCAAAAAATAAGCCGGCGTGCCGGTGCTGGAAAGTGTGGCGACAATTTTTTTTCCGATCAAACCAGATTTGCCGATTCCGGAAACGATAACTTTTCCCTGGGTTTTTAAAATCAATTCTACTGCCTGGTCAAAAGCTTCATCTAATTGATCAATGACTTCTTGCAGCGATTCGATTTCGGTTTGGAATACGCGCCGGGCAACTGCTAACCTGCTATTCTGCATCGGCCAACTCCCTGATTAAGCTTTCCACATCGTTCAAATAAAGCATGTTTGGCCCATCGCTCAAAGCATGGTCCGGGTCGGGATGCGCTTCCATAAAATAACCGTTTGCACCAAATGCTTTTGCCGCCCGCGCCATCGAAGGGACGAATTTGCGGTCGCCGCCGGTTTTTCCGCCTGCGCCTCCCGGTCGTTGTACCGAATGTGTGCAATCCATACAAACCGGATGGCCAAAAGCTTTCATATCATCCAAATTCCTGAAATCAACCACCAGATTATTATAGCCAAAAGAGTTGCCGCGTTCGGTTAAAATGACCTGATTATTGCCTGCTTCCGCTACTTTTTGTGCCGGATAAAACATATCTTGGCCGGACAGAAATTGTGCTTTTTTGATGTTTACAATTTTACCGGTTTCGGCAGCAGCAACCAAAAGATCGGTTTGGCGACAAAGGAAAGCGGGGATTTGCAAAACATCAACCACTTCGGCAGCAATTTTAGCCTGAAAAGGTTCATGGATATCCGTTGTAACCGGCAAACCAAATTCAGCTTTTACGGCCTGCAACATTTCCATCCCTTTTTCTATTCCCGGCCCGCGGTAAGATTTAATGGACGTACGGTTGGCTTTATCAAAAGAAGATTTAAAAATGATGTTCACACCTAACTTTTCGCGGATGGCAATCAGTTTTTCTGCCATTAAAAACAGCAGTTCGCGGTTTTCCATTACACATGGGCCAACAATAAAAAAGGGTTTGGTTTGGAGGAGGCTGTAATCCATTAGCATAAATTAATATAATTCAAAGATAGATTATTGTGGTAAAAGATTTAGTTTGTAGTTTAGGCTGATGCTTCTTTTATCGGTATAAATTATGTGAAACAAGAAAGCCTCCCGAAACAAATCAGAAGGCTTAAAATTTATGCCGATAAAAGAAGTATCGTTTACCAGAAAACAGAATAAATAGCAACCAAAATCCCGCAGATAATTAAAC
>CAXTKQ010000044.1:21174-26822 GCA_964244955.1 uncultured Sphingobacteriaceae bacterium
GTAAAAGCAGGCGTAACGCGGAACATTTTGGTATCTACTTCCAAAGCGTTTACGCGCAAACCTTTGCTGTTTTCGATCATGCTGATGATGTACATGCCGATGATGCAAATGATAAACACAAAACCCATGCGGTCTAAAAAAGGGATTTCGTAAATGCCTTGTCCGTTATCTTTGGAAAAGCCGGTTGAAGCCAGGAAGTGAAGATCGGCAAATTGCGGCAGGAACTTGAACAATACCGACAAAGCAAAACCGCCAATTGTGGCAAATAAGGCAGCGTTGGAGGTTGTTTTCCGCCAAAAGAAACCCAGCAGAAACATGGCAAAAATACCCGGTGATACAAAACCAGTATATTCCTGAATGTATTGGAAACCTTGTTTGCCTTCGCCCATCAAATTATTACCAATTAACAAGGATAAGACGACACCTAAAATCATGGCAACCACTACCGCAAATTTTCCCAATAAAACCAAGTTGGTTTCACTTGCATTTGGACGGATCACTTTTTTATAAATATCTAAGGTAAAAATAGTGGCAATACTGTTGGCTTTGCCTGCCAAAGATGCCACGATGGCGGCTGTTAAGGCGGCAAAAGCTAAACCTTTCATCCCAACGGGCAACAAGTTTAAAATGGCCGGATAAGCTTTATTGACATCGGTAGCACCGGTTGAAGTCAGCATTTCGGTATGAAACATGCCTTTTTGGTACAATACATAAGCCGCAATCCCTGGGATTACCACGATTACCGGCATCAAAATTTTCAGGAAAGCGGCAAAAAGCAAACCGCCACGGGCCGTTTTTAAATCGGCGCCCAAAGCACGCTGCGTAATGTATTGGTTACAGCCCCAATAGTTTAAGTTGGTGATCCACAAGCCGCCCAGTAAAACACTCAGTCCGGGCAAATCCATATAGTTAGGGTTATCGCGTTTAAAGATCATTTGGAAGTGATCACCGGCTTCGCTGGTTAACAACTTTAATCCGTTAACCAAACCTGTTGTACCAGCTTTCTCACTTACCAAATTTAAAGCGATATAAGAAGCAACCAACCCGCCCAAGATCAAAAAGAAAACCTGGATTACATCGGTATAACCTATTACCTTCATTCCGCCTAAGGCAATGACGATAGAAAATACAGCCAGCAGGATGATACATAAAACCACATTGAACCCAGATATGCCGCTAATGGCTAGCGCACCAAGATATAATATCGACATTAAGTTTACCACAATATACAGCAACAGCCAGAAGATAGCCATAATCATGGCTACCGTGCCGTTGTACCGCTGGTGCAAAAACTGCGGCATGGTAAATATTTTATTTTTAAGGTAAACCGGTATAAAAAATATAGCTACAATAATGAGGGTTGCAGCAGCCATAAATTCGTAAGAAGAAATGGCCAGGCCCATTTTGAAGCCGGAACCGCTCATGCCGATAAACTGTTCGGCAGAAATATTGGAAGCAATTAACGAAGACCCGATTGCCCACCAGGTTAAAGAACCTTCGGCCAAAAAATAATCTTTAGAAGAAGAAACAGCCGTTTTTTTGCGTTGGTAAACCCACCAACCATACAAGGCTACAATTAAAAAGTAAATCAGGAATACCGCGTAATCTGGCGTTTGAAGTCTATTCATATTTTTAACTTAGGTTTGAGGGTGTCAATTTAACAATTATAAATAATTATTGAGGGAATATTTTGATAAACTTATGGCAACTGCTTTTAGGCATAACTTTTTTACGGCAAGAAATATAACAAATCATTTCGCTAAATTTTTGCCTATAAAAGAAGCATATATAAAAAGAGGCCCAAATCTTTCGGGCCTCTTTTATCATTGTTAAAATTTCGTTCTATACGCCAAGCAGCAACCTTGCCGGGTCTTCCAACAATTGTTTTACGCGGACTAAGAAACTTACCGATTCCCGTCCGTCTACAATCCGGTGATCGTAGGACAAAGCCAAATACATCATTGGGCGGATAACCACTTGCCCGTTTACCGCCACCGGCCGCTCAATAATATTGTGCATCCCTAAAATAGCAGATTGCGGCGAATTAATGATGGGCGTAGATAACATCGAACCAAAAACGCCACCGTTGGTGATGGTAAAGGTTCCGCCGGTCATTTCATCAATCGTTAATTTGCTTTCGCGCGCTTTTCCAGCCAGTACCACAATCGCTTTTTCAATTTCTGCCAAACTCATGGCGTCGGCATTGCGAATGATTGGCACAACCAAACCTTTTGGCGCAGAAACCGCGATGGAAATATCAGCAAAATCACTGTAAACCACTTCTTCGCCTTCGATGCGTGCGCCAACTGCCGGCCAGTCTTTCAAAGCTTCTGTAACGGCTTTGGTGAAAAACGACATAAAGCCCAAACCAACATTGTATTTTTCTTTGAATTTATCTTTGTATTTGGCGCGCAATTCCATAATCGGCTGCATATCTACTTCGTTAAAAGTAGTGAGCATGGCCGTTTCATTTTTTACAGCAACCAAACGTTTTGCAACTGTTTTGCGCAATGAAGACATTTTTTCACGACGTTCTCCCCGGCTTCCTGCAACTGCGGGTTGTGCTGGTGCTGGAGCTGCTTTTGCCGGGGCTTGGGCTGCCGGTTTACTTTCCGTTTTAGCAGCCGGTTTCGGCACTTCTGCTTTTAAGGCATCTTCTTTCGTAATCCTTCCGGCAACACCGTTTCCGTTGATGTTTTTCGGATCCAATCCCCGCTCGGCCAAAATTTTTGCTGCCGCTGGCGAAGGGACACCGGAAGCATAAGTTTTAGGCTGATTGGTACCATCGGCAGAAATTGCTGCATGTTCCTCTACTTCTTTTACCGGTGTTTTTTCGGTATGTGCCGCACCTACGCCTGCTTTAATTTTAGCAACCAAAGTGCCGATTGGCAAAACATCGCCTTCTTTAACCAAAGTTTGAAGCGTTCCTGCACTTTCGGCATTCAGTTCAAACGTGGCTTTGTCTGATTCCAGTTCGGCAATCGGCTCGTCCATTTCAACCTGCTCGCCGTCTTTTTTAATCCAGTTGGTCAACGTAACTTCCTGAATGGATTCGCCAACCGGCGGGATATGGATTTCAATTTCTGTGGAAGCTGATGTTTCTGCCTTTGCAGGTTCGGCTTTCGGTGCTACTGCTGTTTCCGTAGCTACCGTTTTGGTGGTGTCTGCTGATGCTTCTTTTACCGATACTTTTTCGGCAACAGGTGCGGCAACGGTTTCGCCATCACCAGAATCAATGCTGCAAACCACAGCGCCAATTGCCAGTACATCGCCTTCTTTGGCAGTGGTCCGAAGTGTTCCGGCTGCTTCGGCAGTTAATTCAAACGTAGCTTTGTCTGATTCCAGTTCGGCAATCACATCATCCATTTCTACATGGTCGCCATCGTTTTTTACCCAGTTTGATAAGGTAACTTCAGAAATAGATTCGCCTACCGGCGGAACTTTGATCTCTAAACTCATATTTTTATAAAAATTTTTATGTTTAATCAGCACCGGCGTTGGCCATATGCGCTGTTGTTTCTTCCACTTCTTGTTTTACTGCTTTACCGGCCGGTGCCTCAAAAGCTTTGCTTACAATGTACAACTGTTGTGCCGTATGCTGTTTGGCATAGCCGGTTGCCGTGCTGCTGCCTTCTTTGCGCGAAATTACATCAAATTCCAATTCGGTATGACGCAATTTACGGCATAAATACGGCCATGCGCCCATGTTTTCCGGTTCTTCCTGTACCCAAATCCAGCTTTCGGCCTGGTTGTATTTCGCTTTTATTTTTTGCATTTGAACAATTGGCGTCGGGTACAACTGCTCTAACCTGATAATCGCCACATCTTTACGCTGGTCGGTTTGCTGTTTTTCCAACAAATCGTAATAGATTTTCCCGGTGCAAAACAACACGCGTTTTACTTCGGCTGCATCTGCAAACTTGTCATCAATCACTTCCTGGAACTTTCCTTCTGTAAATTCTGTAATGTTAGAAACGCACTGCGGGTTGCGCAGCAAACTTTTTGGCGTGAAAACCACCAGCGGTTTACGGAATTCATTTTTGATTTGCCGACGTAAAATATGGAAAAAGTTGGCCGGCGTTGTGCAATCCGCAACCTGGATGTTGTTCTCGGCACAAAGCTCTAAAAAACGCTCCATCCTACCGGATGAATGTTCCGGGCCTTGCCCTTCGTAGCCATGCGGCAGTAACATTACCAAACCATTGCCACGCTGCCATTTGGTTTCGGCACTGGCAATATATTGGTCAATGATGATTTGGGCACCGTTTGCAAAATCGCCAAACTGTGCTTCCCAAATGGTTAAAGCGTTCGGGTTGGCCAAAGCGTAACCATAATCGAAACCTAAAACACCGTATTCTGAAAGGTGCGAATTGTAAATATAAAACGGTGCTTGGTTAGGGGAGATATTTCTTAACGGAACGTATTCTTCCTCCGAATCTTCCAGGGTTAAAACAGCATGGCGGTGTGAAAATGTCCCTCTTTTTACGTCTTCCCCGCTTAACCGGACCACGTGGCCTTCGTTCAGCAAAGTGCCATAAGCCATCAGTTCGCCCATCGCCCAATCAAAAGTTTTGGTTTCGTTCACCATTTTCTGGCGGTCCTGAAACAGCTTTTCGATCTTTTTAAAAAACTGCTTTCCTTGCGGCAATTCCGTGATTTTTTTGCCGATCATTTCAAATTCTTCTGTAGAGACCGAAGTATCCGG
Source organism: uncultured Sphingobacteriaceae bacterium (assembly GCA_964244955.1). Classification (GTDB taxonomy): domain Bacteria; phylum Bacteroidota; class Bacteroidia; order Sphingobacteriales; family Sphingobacteriaceae; genus Mucilaginibacter_A. The sequence goes on from CAXTKQ010000044.1 coordinate 25,880, forward strand.
GGAAGACAGAAAATCTTTATCTGCCGCCATGCGCAGCCCTTTCCAGGCACCTGCAAAAACCGGTTTCACTTCCGAAAACTGCTCGTCGGATTTAGATTCGTTCAGTTTTTCCTGCAACATGGCACGGAAATCCTTTTCTAATTGCTTGGCAAATTCTGCATCCACACTTCCTTCGGCAACCAGTTTTTGGTTGTAAATTTCTTTTGGGTTTGGATGGCTTTCAATCGCTTTGTACAATAGCGGCTGCGTAAATTTTGGCTCGTCGGATTCGTTGTGGCCAAACCTTCTGTAACACAAAATATCAATAAAAACATCTTTGTGGAAAGCCTGCCGGTATTCCATCGCCAAGTTAATGGCGTAAGTTAAAGCCTCTACATCATCGCCGTTTACATGGAAAACCGGTGATAAAACCGTTTTGGCAATATCGGTACAATACGTGCTGGAACGCGCATCTTTATAATTGGTTGTGAAACCAATTTGATTATTAATGACCAAATGAACGGTGCCGCCGGTGCGGTAGCCTTCCAATTTCGACATCTGCAAAACTTCATAAATAATGCCTTGGCCGGCAACGGAAGCATCGCCGTGGATTAAAATTGGCGCAATGCGTTTGTCATTGCCGCCATATTTAAAATCTATTTTAGAACGCGTTAAACCTTCAACAACCGGGTCAACCGCTTCTAAATGAGACGGGTTTGGGCAAAGGCTTAAATGCACCGTTTTTCCGTTTGAAGTTTCTACATCGGTAGAAAAACCCAAATGGTATTTTACGTCGCCGCTGAAAGATTCGTGCTCGTCGAAACCTTTTCCTTCAAACTCGGAAAAAATGCTTTTGTACGATTTTTTGAGGATGTTGACCAGCACGTTTAAACGGCCACGGTGCGCCATGCCGATCACAAATTCTTCAATGCCCAGTTTCGATCCTTTTTCGATGACAGAATCC
>CAXTKQ010000045.1:0-25378 GCA_964244955.1 uncultured Sphingobacteriaceae bacterium
GATGAAGCCGATTCGGCTGGTCTTGGTATCCTGAAAACAGACGAAGACCAGATGATTACTTCTTTTATAGAAAAACCGAAAGCAGATATGCTGCCAGGCTGGGAATCAGAAGTGAGTGCAGAAATGCAGGCACAAGGCCGGATTTATTTGGCTTCGATGGGTATTTATATTTTTAACCGTAAAACTTTATATAATTTGCTGGAAGGCAATACGCGTGCAGATTTTGGCAAAGAAATTATCCCGCAATCTATCGGTAACAATAAAATTTTGAGTTACCAGTACGAAGGTTACTGGACCGATATCGGTAGCATCCCGTCTTTCTTTGATGCCAATTTAGGTTTAACAGATGAAATCCCGCAGTTTAATTTGTTCGATAAAAGAAGTATTTTTTCGAGGGCAAGGATGTTGCCGCCTTCCAAACTTTCCGGCACATCACTTCACAATGCCATGATTTCGGATGGTTGTATCATCCATGCCGCGCATATTTCCCGCTCGGTAATTGGTATCCGTACGCGCATTGGCGTTGGCTCCACCATCATCAACACGTATGTAATGGGCAACGATTATTACCAAACGCTGGAACAAATAGCCAAGTACAAAGAAGAAAACAAACCAATTATGGGCATTGGCGAACGTTGCTACATCAACAATGCGATATTGGACAAAAACTGTTACATTGGTAATGATGTAAAGATTAACGGAGGCAGCCATCTGGAAGACGGCGATTTCGGAACTTATACGGTTACAGAAGGGATTATTGTGGTGAAAAAAAATGCCATTATCCCAAGCGGAACGATTATTTAAGATAGAATGAATTCTTTAACATAAAAAAGGTGCCTCAAAAAGGGCACCTTTTTTTATTCAAATGGTTTCGCAAATAAAAAAATAGCGCTAAATTTTAAGGGCCTGTTTAAATTTTATTTAATTTATTTTGTATGCTTCTTTTACCACCCAAAAATTGGCAAGCGTTTTATTTTTGATTTATTTAAAAGGATATAACACCAATTTTTATAGGGTAAAAGAAGCATTACTTTTCTTCTTGTATTAATTTAAACATGCTCTAACTGTTTGATTTTTGTATCTTTAGACATGCCTGCAATAGTTGAACTCCAAACATTTTATAAAACTATCAACAAAGCTTCCTTTTTTGACAAATTGAGCCTAACAAAAGATGCTTGACCTTTACTTGATTTTGAGATTTGTCAGCCCGAACAGAACACTTGGATTTAGTCTGTTTTTTATTGTTAAATACTGTAATAATCTCAAAAATTTAAATATTGTGAAAAAACATTTTTAGAAAAGCGATACCCCCTTTCTTGAATCAAATTAAATACGCTTATAACCTAAATTAATTCAAATCGTGGTCGAAGTGAACGTGTATTAGGTCAGTAAAACTCGAAAAATACGCCTCAAACAATATTGCTTGTACAGTTATCCTGAACGAATAATATGTCTATCCCTATCTTTATTTATAGTGTATCAAGAACGAACATAAGGTGTTCAGTTTTATTACAGTTCTGCTCTTATAAAAACGCAACCTATTATTTATCAGTGCTTTCATATCGTGGCAGAATTATTATCTATAAGTAACGACCAGCTTTAAGCATTCATTGCTTATAAAATTTTGATACGTACTGTGTTAAGAGATTAAGTCAAGCTATTGGTAGAAGTATTTTAGGAAAATCAAAAAAAGTAATAGTAAACACTAATGGAACCCAAATTAACATTCAAGCTTTTGGAATAATAGCTTACCGGTCTTCGACATAATATCAGTACTATATAATAAAGTAAGTAGGAAGCCCAATACATTTATCATACGCATATCAAACAGGTTAACAATTCAATAATTACACAAGGACTATTTTAATATAATCACATGTTCAGACACACAATACTGCTTATCTATCGAACTTTCAAAAAGAACAAAAGTAACTTTTTTATTAACCTGATTGGTCTTTCCTGCGGACTTGCAAGTGTACTGATCATTTACCTTTGGGTTGGTGATGAATTAAGCTTTGACAAATATCATAAAAACGATAGCAGGCTTTTCCAGGTAATGAGCAATACTAAAAGTGACAAAGGCATCGAAACCAAACATGATACTCCCCATGCTTTGGCAGAGGCTCTTCCCCAAGAAATGCCCGAAGTAGAATACGCGACAACAGTTACGCCTAACCTATTTTTCCCAGCTTTTACGCTATCAGGAAATAACAAAAAGGTAAAAGGTGTTGGAAAATTTGCAGGCAAAAATTTTTTCAAGATTTTTTCTTACTCTCTAATTCATGGCAATGAATCCAATGTTCTGTCCAATAAAAATGGAATTGCTGTTTCCGAAAGCCAGGCCAAAAGCTTATTCGGTGCAGCTAACGATATCATTGGAAAAACAGTTGTTTATGAATTACCAGGCTTAAAGAAAGACTGTATAATTACAGGGGTTTTTAAGGATGTACCTATGAACAGTTCTGAACATTTTGATTTTGTCGTATCATTTGAAGCTTTTAAAGAAATCATGGATATGCAACCCAGCTGGAGTGCAGAACCTTTTGTTACCTACCTGACTTTGAAGCAAGGAACGAATGCCGGTAGGTTCAATAATAAGTTAACTGCGTACTACCAAGCTAAAAGTAAGGTTTACAATGTCAGTTTGTTTCTCCAGCCTTTTTCCGATAATTACCTTTACAGCAAATACGAAAACGGAAAAGTCGCAGGAGGAAGAATTGAATACGTTAGGCTCTTTTCTCTGATCGCTGTTTTCATACTTGTCATTTCATGTATCAATTTCATTAACCTGTCCACTGCTAAAGCCGCAAAAAGAGTAAAAGAGATCGGAATAAAGAAAGTGATCGGTGCCGGAAGAAAAGTGTTAATACTGCAGTATCTGGCTGAATCCCTCTTAATGAGTTTTTTAGCCTTGATGGTGGCCATTATACTTGCCATTCTGGTATTACCGGAGTTTAATGAGGTCACGCAGAAAAGCCTTCATGTTTACTTTAATACTAAAATATGCTTGCTACTGGCTAGTATTACACTTCTTACCGGACTTTTGTCTGGTATCTATCCGGCTTTGTATCTGTCCGGATTTAAACCAGGGATAATATTAAAAGGAAGGCTCGTTAACTCGATAGCAGAACAACTGACCAGGAAGGGATTGGTGGTATTTCAATTTAGTCTGTCAATCATATTCATTGTTTCAGTTATAATACTGTATAAGCAACTTGACTATGTGCAGCATAAGAATCTTGGTTTTAACAAAACGAATGTAATTTATTTTGAATTAGAGGGTGATACATCTAAAGATCCTAACGCTTTTCTAGGTGAGATACAAAAAACACCTGGAATAGAAATGGCATCCAGTATGATCGGTAGTCTGTTAGGAGACCAGTTTTCGGGACAGGGGGTAATTAAGTGGGATGGAAAAACAATACCCGTTCACTCATTCGGGGTAAATTATGGAATGATCGAAACACTAGGTATAAAAATTAAAGAAGGAAGGTCGTTCTCCGAAAGCTTTGGTTCAAATAATTCTCAACTGATCTTAAATGAAGCCGCCGTTGAGGCAATGGGACTGAAAAATCCTATTGGGACTGTGATCAAAGGACAAGGAAATAATACTGAAATTATCGGTGTAGTAAAAAACTTTCATTTTCAATCGCTGCATGAGAAGATAGAACCGATGAGTTTCCGGGTTGATCATCAGGGAGCGTCAACGATAGTAGTCAAAATTATGAAGGGCAAAGAAAAGGAAGCTTTAAATCATTTGGAGAACGTCTATAAGAGTTTTAATCCGGGCTTAACTTTCCAATACAAATTTTTAGACCAGGATTACCAAGCTTTATATGCTTCAGAAAAACAGGTTTCCATTTTATCACAGTATTTTGCGGGTTTGTCTATTCTAATATCCTGCCTTGGCCTTTTTGGCTTATCGGCCTTTACAACCGAAATGAGGTTTAAAGAGATCGGAATAAGAAAAGTACTTGGTTCAAGTATATTTGGTATAGTTCGTTTATTATCCCGGGAATTTACTAAACTGGTGGTAATAGCTTCCTGCATAGCTATGCCTCTAAGTTATTTAATTGCTAAAAACTGGCTGGATAATTTTGCTTTTAGAATAGACCTTCGGTGGTGGTACTTCTGTGGAGCTGGTCTGATTACTATTACTGTGGCACTAGTTACCGTCAGCTTTCAATCTTTCAAAGCCGCATTGCTTAATCCGGTTAAAGCTCTTAAAGCTGAATGAAAAAATGATTATTTAGTAGTCTAATTATTAGTGGTTATATAAGAGGTTTAGTTACAATAAATCTGAAATTATTGTAAACGGGAGAGGAGCCAATTAGTCCTTATCGAAGCAAGGCTACAATTAGGGATATTTTAAATGCTTCTTTTACCGTATAAAAATTGGTGTTTGCACCAATAAATAAACTAAAACCAAATGCCTGCCATTTTTTAGGTGATAAAAGAAGCATGTAAACTTTGTCAGGAAATTTTTAAATAAGCTTTTGTATTATTTGATTTTTGTACCTTTAAACATGCCTGCAATAGTTGAACTCCAAACATTTTATAAAACTATCAACAAAACTTCCGGATCTGATAAAAACGAAATCGGCCATTTTAATATTTTTAAAATTGAAGATATGCGTTTGCCCAAGCACAGAAAAGCAACCTACAGTCGGCGCAGTTTTTTTAAGGTTACCCTGATTACCGGCCACAGTAAAATACATTATGCCGATAAAATTATAGAAGTAAACGGAAGCGCGCTCGTGTTTACCAACCCTACAATTCCCTATTTTTGGGATACGATCAGTGAAAAACAAACCGGTTACATGTGCATTTTCACTGAACCTTTTTTTAACCGTTTTGGAATCATCAAAGAATATCCTGTTTTTCAATCTGCCGACACTGCTGTTATTCCTCTAACTGAAGAACAACTTCCAAAATATTCAGCCTTGTTTTTAAAAATGTTTAATGAATTAGACGGAAACTATATTTATAAATATGATTTGCTGCGTAACCTTTTGATGGAAGTTGTTCATGAGGCACAAAAAATGCAACCTGTTTTGGACACCCTTTTTATTCGTTCCAACGCTTCCGAACGTATTACCGCTTTGTTTGCCGAATTGTTAGAGCGGCAGTTTCCTATTGAATTAAGCCACCAAATGATGAAACTTAATTCTCCGGCTGCTTTTGCAGCCCAATTAAATATTCATATAAACCATCTAAACAAAGCGTTAAAGGAAATAACCGGACAAACCACTTTGCAACTAATTAATGACCGGATTTTGCAGGAAGCCAAAGTATTATTAAAAAACACCAATTGGACGATTGCTGAGATCGCTTTTAGCTTTGGTTTTGAAGAGCCTAATCATTTTTCCGGCTTCTTCAAAAACAGGGCAAAAATTACCGCAACAAAATACAGGCAATTAAACAATGATTGATTTTTGTAGTTTTTGCTTTCGTTTTGGTATCCTCGCTTCTGATTAAATAATAACCTTTGTCCTGTAAATTTAATTACTATGTGGACAAAAGAGGATATTCCCGATCAAACCGGTAAAACTATATTAATAACCGGTGCTAACACTGGCCTTGGTTTTGAAACGGCACTTGCGTTATATCAAGCAGGCGCGCATGTTGTGCTTGCCTGTAGAAATTTGAAAAATGCAGAAGATGCCCTTATTAAATTACATGAGCCAAATGGAAAAGGCACACTTGAAACTGGCGTTCTGGATTTATCAGATTTAAGTTCTGTTAAACAATTTGCAGAAACTTTTCTTCAAAAACACAAACAACTTGATGTGCTTATAAATAATGCCGGTGTAGCGATGCCACCCGCATCAAAAACAGCACAAGGCTATGAGCTACAATTTGGGGTAAATTTTTTAGGACATTTTGCGCTTACCGGCCGTTTATACCCTTTGCTTAAAGCAACGCCTGATGCACGAATTGTTACATTAAGCAGCAATGGTTACCAAGGTTCGGTAATTGATTTTGACAATTTAAAATCAGAAGTAAGTTATGACGCTATTCGTGAATACAGGCAGAGCAAACTAGCAAACTTAATGTTTTCGGTTGAGCTGCAACGCAGGATTACTGCGAAGGGAGACCAAGTACTTTCCATTGCGGCACAACCCGGGGCTAATAAAACCGATTTGACACGCTATTTAAGCGAAGCCGCAATTGCAGCGGGGGTTGAACGTTTGGGCGAATTTATGGAACCATGGCAGGGTGCGTTGTCATCATTGTATGCAGCCGTATCAAACGAAGCCAGCGGAGGAAATATGTATGAGCCTGACGAAGGCGGATACAGAGGGTATCCAACATTGGCAACCATTCAGGAAAATGCATTGGACGAAACAGTGGCCAAAAAACTTTGGGGTTTGGCAGAACAGGTTACAGGCGTTTTTTATCCCAATTAATTGTAATTGTCAGGATCTAATTCAGTTTATTTCAAATGCTTCTTTTACCATATAAAAATTGGTGCCTAATTTTATAGCGATAAAAGAAGCATGGGTTTCAACAGGCTGTGAATTAAAGCTCTGTTTTAATCAAAAAAAGAGGAGGCTCCATCAATGATGAAGCCTCCTCTTTTTAAACTGCATTTACAAATCCATTGTTTGCCCGATTTCCGGCAAAATGAAGTTCAAACCAAATTCAACAAATTTAGCTTTTGCGGCTTCATGGTCTAATTTGATCGGTGGAAAAGTATCAAAATGTACACCAATGATATTGACACAGTTGATAAAAAAAGCTGCCTTAACCGCGTCGTCAACACCCATGGTATAGTTATCGCCGATTGGAAGAAAAGCCCAGTCTAATTTTTCATCTTCCAGCAGCTTCATATCATAAGTTAAAGCGGTATCACCAGCGATGTAGACTTTTTTTCCATCAGCATAAACAACATAACCGGCCGGGTTTCCGCCATAAGTTCCGTCGGGCATTGAGCTGGAATGGATAGCGTTCACCATTTTTACACGGCCAAAATTAAAGTTAAATGCGCCGCCAATGTTCATGCCATGCACTTTTTCTACATCGTTATTGTTTAGCCAGCCTTGTATTTCGGCAATACAAATCACGGTTGCGTTACTGTTGGTTTGGATGGTGAAAAGATCAGCCACATGGTCAACATGGCCGTGCGTTAATAAAATGTAATCTGGTTTGATGGTATCAATATCAATGCCTTTTGCCAGTTCGTTTGGCGTGATAAAAGGATCAACCAGTAACTTTGCTTTTTCAGTTTCCAGCAAAATAGTGGCGTGGCCGTAATAAGTAACTTTCATGTTTTCGTGTGTTTAAATTCTAATGTTTAAACACCCAACACACTACTTACCAAAAAGATTGCCCAGTTCGCCTAAATCGCCAAACATGTTTTTGGTCATGGCAGCCATCTCGGCTTGGTTTAAATTTTCGGCTTGTTCTATTGCTTTGTTTACGGCAACGGCCAGCAGTTCTTCCAGTTCTTCGCGGTCGGCTTCTTTGTAAAATTCGTCGTCTATGCTAATCGTTTGAACTTGTTTATTGCCGTTTGCCGTAACCGTGATTTTTCCGTTTTCTGCGGTTCCTCTTACGGTGATGTTATCCAAACGTTTTTTTACTTCGTCTGCTTTTTGCTGTGCTTCAAATAGTTTATCAAACATAATGCTGTTTTTATCGGTGTAAATTTATTGATCTTCAGCTTCATCGCCAGTTCCGGTGTACGCGCTTTTTCTTACGATCGGCATTCCGGTAATCCTGAACAATTCGTCTAAATGCAGCAAACTTCCGTTTACCATATTGCCTAACAAAACAATGGTTACATCGTTTTTTAAATCGCGCACAAAAATATGCCGGAAACCGTGCCACCAGCCGGTATGGTAAACTACTTTTTGTCCCGGCGCATCAAAAATCCGCCAGCCGTAACCGTAATTAAAATGGCCGTGAACCATCGGGTTGCGCGGCGTGTAAGCCGAATCCTGCGTTTGCTGTTTTAACAAACGGCCGGCACGCATGGCGCGGTCAAACAGATACAAATCTCCAACCGTGCTGTAAATGCCTTTATCGCCAACCGGCCCGTCCAAAAAATTTTGCGCTACGGAATACCGCCAACTGTTACGGTCGTGGCCAACTACATGCACAGGAATTTTATCATAAACCGCTTTAGAGTAAACGGCCGTGTTGTTCATTTCAGCCGGTTTAAACACGTTTTCTTTCATGTATTGGGCATAAGGCATCCCGGTTACTTTTTCGATGATCGCGCCCAAAACCATAAAGTTGGAGTTGTTGTACAAAAAACGAACGTTGGGTTTGTTAAAAGGAGCCGGTTTGTATTGTGCGATCAAGGCCATTTCTTGTGCATTGTTCAAGCCTTTGCGCTGGTCGCGGTGCTCTTTCCGAAAAACATCATCGGTAAAATAAACGTAGTTCATCATGCCGGAACGATGGGTGAGCAGTAAACGGATGGTGATGCCATCGTAGGGAAAGTTGGGAAAAAAGTCTTTAACGTTTTGGTCTAATTTGAGCTTGCCCTGCTCCATCAGCATCAAAATAGCGGTAGAAGTTAAGGTTTTAGAAACCGAAGCCAGCTCGAACTGGTAATTCACTTTCAGGCTGTCGCGCGTTAAATAATTAGCCCAGCCAAAAGCGTTTTCGTACAAAATTTTTCCTTTTTTGGCCACCAAAACATTGCCGTTAAAACCGCTGTGCTTGTGCAGGTTTTGCATAAAAGCATCAATCCTTTTATCAGCATTTTTTGGGTTGTATTTGAGGAGCGAAGTGGTATCGAAGGGCGTTTCGGCAACTACTTCCTGCGGCGTTTTTTTGTGTTTGGAACAGGCGGTTAGTAGAAGTAAAGCAGCCGCAACTGGTAGAAGGTAGTTCTGGAATCTCATTAAAAAGTCAAATCTGTCGTTTAAAACGGTGGCGAAAATAAGATATTGTTTTACGAAAACGAGGCGAAAGGTTTCAATAAAACGATGCTTTTTTTACCGGTAGTTTTTTATTTTACCGGACAGGGCAAAGGTTTGAACTTTAAAGGTAGGCGCTTTGCCGCGTGAGGGATTGCAGCGGAAAGCCCACAGCGCAGCGAGGACTTGCAGCGGAAAGCCCGACCCGCAGGGGCACGCCCAAAACGATTTAGAAGAGTGGGGAGCGGAGTTTTAGGCGCGAAAGAACAAGATACTTCTTTTATCACAACAAATTTTACCCGATAAAAACAGCATTGCAGGTTCCGTTCTTTCAAACTTTCCAAGTCCCCCGCTCTTCGCTCATCTTCTTTGTAATTTTCTTGAAGATTATAGCTCAGCTTTTAGATTTAGCCCTAAATTTGGCGCTACAATCGAATTAAAACCATGAGTTTCAGAACCGAACACGATACGATGGGCGCGGTGCAGGTGCCTGCCGATAAATACTGGGGCGCACAGACCGAGCGTTCGCGTAATAATTTTAAAATCGGACCGGCGGCAAGCATGCCGGTTGAAATTATTGAAGCTTTTGCTTATTTAAAAAAAGCAGCCGCTTTTACCAATACCGATTTGGGCGTTTTATCTGCCGAAAAACGCGATATGATTGCACAAGTTTGTGATGAAATTTTGGCAGGAAAACTGGCAGACGAATTTCCGCTGGTGATTTGGCAAACGGGTTCGGGCACGCAATCGAACATGAATTTGAACGAAGTAATTGCCAACCGGGCGCATGTTTTGCAGGGAAATGCGCTGGGCGAAGGCAAAACTTTTATCCACCCAAACGATGATGTGAACAAATCGCAATCTTCCAACGATACTTACCCAACGGCGATGCACATTGCAGCCTACAAAGTGGTGATGGAAACAACGATTCCGGGCGTTGAAAAACTGCGGGATACATTAAAGGCAAAATCTGAAGAGTTTAAAAGCGTAGTCAAAATTGGCCGTACGCATTTGATGGATGCTACACCGCTTACTTTGGGCCAAGAGTTTTCGGGTTATGCTTCGCAGTTAACGCATGGTTTAAAAGCTTTAAGAAATACTTTAGACCATTTATCGGAACTGGCTTTAGGCGGAACGGCAGTTGGGACCGGCATCAACACGCCAAAAGGTTATGATGTAAAAGTGGCCGATTACATTGCCAAATTTACCGGACTTCCCTTCCGTACCGCCGAAAATAAATTTGAAGCTTTGGCTGCACATGATGCGATTGTAGAAACACATGGCGCATTAAAACAAATCGCCGTTTCGTTGATGAAAATTGCAAATGATACACGAATGCTGGCTTCCGGTCCGCGTTCGGGAATTGGCGAAATCCATATTCCGGATAATGAGCCAGGTTCTTCGATTATGCCGGGAAAAGTCAACCCAACCCAAAACGAAGCGGTAACGATGGTTGCGGCGCAAGTGATGGGCAATGATGTTACGATTTCGATCGGCGGCAGTAACGGACATTACGAACTGAACGTTTTTAAACCGGTGATGGCGGCAGCTTTCCTGCAATCGGCACGTTTAATTGGCGATGCTTGCGTTTCTTTTAACGATCATTGTGCGGTTGGCATCACGCCAAATTACGAAGGCATCAAAAAGCATTTAGAAAATTCGCTGATGCTGGTTACCGCTTTAAACCCACATATTGGTTACGAAAATGCGGCTAAAATTGCAAAAACGGCACTGAAAGAAAATCAATCTTTGCGCGAGGCGGCCATCGGTTTAGGTTTGCTGACCAACGAGCAGTTTGACGAATGGGTTCGTCCCGAAGACATGATTGGCGGATTGAAATAGATCGGCCTCACCCTAAATCCCTCTTCAGAAAAAGAGGGATTTTTCCTTGCTTCTTTTACATGCAAAAAATACGATACTTCTTTTACCTGCTGTTTTTAGTGCTGTTGGCTTCCTGCCGGTTTAACCAGTCGGTGCAGCGTCCCGGCGTTATTTTTTTGCAGGGCGAATGGAAGCAGGATTCTGTTCGGTTACAGCATAAACTGTTGAATTATACTTTGTACCTGTTCCGCATCAGTTGCGATTCGATTTATATCACCACCGATAATTACAGCAAAGTAAACTACGGCACCGATAGTTGCATGAACCAAAACAAATGGAAAGAATATGTTCGGGGAAAATACGAACTCCACCACGATACATTACGTGTCCGTGGTTTGTATTGCAACCCGGATTTCAGCCTGAAAAACAAAGGCTGTTTCCATATTGGTGTGTACGAAGAGTTGTTCAAGCTGAAAAAAGAAACCGATACGTTGCTGCATGTCATCAGTTTTTCCAGCACCGTTCCGTTTGATATCCACCTCACCAAAAAAATTACCTGCAAACCTAAACCGTTGTAAATACCATGAAAAACAAATTAGGCATACTTCTTTTAGCACTGTTTTTTTCTTATCTGCCGCTGCAAAGTATGGCTTGGGGAATGTTGGGCCACCGCGTTGTCGGGCAAATTGCCGACAGCTATCTCACCAAAAAGGCACGCAAAAACATTGAATTGATTTTGGGCAATGAATCCGTAGCGATGGCCAGCACCTGGGCCGATTTTATCAAATCTGATCAATCCTACAGCTATTTGTCGCCCTGGCATTATGTTGATTTTGACAAGCCTTATTCTTACCCGGAAATGCAGCTTTTTTTAAAGCAGGATACCGCCGTGGATGCTTACACCAAACTCAACCTCATCATTGCTCAGCTTAAAAACAAAAACCTGGAGCAAGGCAAAAAGCAAATGTATTTACGCTTGCTTATCCATATTGTGGGCGATGTGCACCAGCCGATGCATACCGCGCATACAGCAGACAAAGGCGGAAACGAGGTAAAGCTGTTTTGGTTTAACAAACCGACCAACTTACACGCGGTTTGGGATTCTAACCTGATTGACGACGAACAATTGAGTTATACCGAATATGCGGCCTGGATAAACCACAGCACCAAAGAACAACGCAGGGCTTTGCAGCACGATGACATCAGCAAATGGCTGTACGAATCGAACCAGATTTCGGAAAAGTTGTATGCAGAAATTAAACCGGAAGCACATTTAAGCTATCGTTATACGTTCGATCATATTGCCATTGCCAACCAGCAATTGCTAAAAGGCGGCATCCGTTTGGCCGGGATTTTGAATGAATTATTTGGATGATTTAAGGTGAAAGGTTTAGAGGCGAAAGGAAAAAGGAGGAACTTTTCTATTTATTACCTTTCGCCTTTCCACCCTTAACCTTTTACCTTTCACCTCTCAAATATGAAAATACTAATGGTTTGCCTCGGTAATATTTGCCGTTCGCCGCTGGCGGAAGGCATCCTAAAACAGCAGGTAAAAGAAGCAGGGCTGGATTGGGAAGTGGATTCGGCCGGAACCGGAAGCTGGCATATTGGCAAAGCGCCCGACCAGCGTTCTACCCTCGAAGCCAAAACCCGAGGCGTAGATATCAGCACGCAAATTTGCCGCCAGTTTAAGGTGCAAGATTTTGATGATTTCGATTTGATTTTGGTGATGGACAAAAATAACCGCGCCGATGTTTTGTCCCTCGCCCGAAACCAGCAGGACCGCGACAAAGTAAAACTACTTTTAAACGATAAGGAAGTGCCCGACCCGTATTTTAACGACAGCTATTTTGCACACGTTTTTGATTTAATTGCAAATGGCTGCAAGGAAATCATCAAAGCGTATAGTTAAATTGCATTTTCAGCATGAAAGGTTTAATTGCTTTTTTAAGCTTTCTAAATGGTGCTTACATGCTTTCCGATGGCATCTTTGTAATGCTAAACGGAAAATACATTGGCCCTGATAAACCCGGGCCTTGGGCAACCCTTTTTTACAAGTTCAATATTGATGTTTTTAAATTGGGTCCGCTTTTTATTGTATTTGGCATCTACTGGCTGGTATTTTTAGTTTTGCTATGGACAAAGCAAAGCCGCGCTTATCTTCCCGGCGTTATCATTTCTATACTTACACTTTGGTATTTGCCTGTTGGGACTATTTTTTCTTTAATCGTTTTAGTTATGCTGCTCACCCAAAAACGAAAATTGCAGTTGTAATAAAAGATAAGGATACAAGTACAAGAAAACAAATCCTTTCATTTTTTTACCTTTGCGTCATGGCAAAACCATCCGTACCGAAAGGCACCCGCGATTTCTCTCCAGCCGAAATGGCCAAACGCAATTACATTTTTGATACGATAAAAACAGTATTCCGCAAATACGGCTACCAGGAAATCCAAACGCCTGCGATGGAAAACCTGGAAACGTTGACCGGGAAATATGGGGAAGAAGGTGATAAACTGATTTTTAAAATTTTGAATAGCGGCGATTTTGATATTGATTACGATTTTAATCTTAAAGAAGATAGAGACGAAGTATTTGATAGAGTAAATGACGAATTAATGGAAGATCCTAATTTTATAGCAAATCCTTCAAGAGATTATGCTAAAATAAGGATCAAAGAAATTCTCAGACAAATCTCCGAAAAAGCCCTTCGCTACGATCTCACCGTTCCTTTTGCCCGTTACGTCGTTTCCCATCAAAACGAAATTACTTTTCCTTTCAAACGTTTTCAAGTGCAGCCCGTTTGGCGCGCTGATCGTCCGCAAAAAGGCCGTTACCGCGAGTTTTACCAATGCGATGCCGATGTGGTTGGTTCTGATGCTTTATTGAACGAAGCCGAATTTATTTTGATTTATGACGAAGCATTAAGCAATTTCGGTTTAAAGGATTTTACCATCAAGATCAACAACCGCAAAATCTTATCCGGCATTGCCGAAATGATTGGCAAACCGGAACTACTAGTGGATATGACGGTTGCCATTGATAAATTAGATAAAATCGGGATGGAAGGCGTAAACAAAGAACTGCTGGAACGTGGTTTTACCGAAGCAGATTTGCTTAAACTAACGCCCGTAATTTTATTAGAAGGAAATAATGACACTAAATTATCTGCCTTAAAAGAAGTATTACAATCGTCTGAAATTGGTTTAAAAGGGATAGAAGAACTCGATACTGTTTTTACCTACCTAAAAAATGTGCCGTTAAAAACAGCAAAACTGGAACTGGATATTACGCTTGCCCGCGGTTTAAACTATTATACCGGTGCAATTTTCGAAGTAAAAACAAACGAGGTTGCGATGGGCAGCATCGGCGGCGGCGGCCGTTATGATGATCTGACCGGAATGTTCGGATTGAAAAATTTAACCGGAGCCGGGATTTCTTTTGGTGCCGACCGGATTTATGATGTGCTGGAGGAACTGAAACTTTTCCCGGAAGATGCGACACAAGGCACGCAGGTTTTAATTTGCTGTTTCGATCAGGAATTTGAAAACTACGGTTTCCGGTTGGTCAATCAATTGCGCGAAAAGGAAATCCGGGCAGAACTGTATCCGCCAGGCGCAAAAATTAAGAAGCAACTGGATTATGCCAATAACAAAAAAATCCCTTACACCATCGTTATCGGCAGCGAAGAAATGCAAAGCGGTTTGCTGGCTTTTAAAAATATGCAAACCGGCGAGCAGCAAAAGTTTCCGGTGGATTTGATTTTGGAGAAACTGTTGGCGTAGGTTTTTTCTGTCATTCCGCTTGTTTTTTTGTCATTTCGATCCGCAG
Source organism: uncultured Sphingobacteriaceae bacterium (assembly GCA_964244955.1). Classification (GTDB taxonomy): domain Bacteria; phylum Bacteroidota; class Bacteroidia; order Sphingobacteriales; family Sphingobacteriaceae; genus Mucilaginibacter_A. Next base: position 14,526 of record CAXTKQ010000045.1, read on the forward strand.
GGAGAAATCTTCTTTCAACAATAAAAGTTAAAACGCTTTGAAGAAGATTCCTTCCTTCGGTTCGGAATGACAGCAAGACGTAAACAACCCCAATTTATGCCGGTAAAAGAAGCATCGCCTACTTCACCCGCTCTACATAATTGCCGGTTGCCGTATCTACCTTAACTTTATCGCCCAGGTTGATAAACAAAGGCACTTTTATCTCTGCACCGGTTTCTACGGTTGCGTTTTTCAAGGCCCCGGTAGAGGTATCGCCTTTCACGGCAGGCTCGGTATAAGTAATTTCCAATTCGGCCGAAGCAGGCGCTTTGGCCATAATCGGTTCATCACTTTCAAAAGCAACGATCACATTCGCGCCTTCTTTTAAAAATTTAACCGCATTGCCGAACAGAAATTTCGGCACGTTAAACTGCTCGTAACTTGCGTTGTCCATCACCACCAAATCATTGCCGTCTTCATACAAATACTGGTAATCGCTGGTTTCTACACGGGCAATTTCAACTTCCTCGTCTGTACGAAAGCGGTATTCTACCAGCTTTCCGCTTTTTACGTTGCGCATACGGGCCTGGTAAAAAGCGCGCAAATTGCCCGGCGTACGGTGGATAAATTCTTCTACCTGCACCAACTCGCCGTTGAAACGCAGTACATTGCCATTTTTTATATCAGATGCTTTGGCCATAATTTATATTTAAAGAGCCGCAAAATTAGCAATCGGCCGGAAAGAAACAAAAGCGGATGTTGCCACCGATGATTTTATGCCGGTAAAAACAGTATCAGCTTTTTTTCTTGTAATCCGAAATATGCAAACGGTTCTGGCAAAACTGATATTCATGTTCCTGATTGGAGCAGATAATGGTGAGGCGATTGACGGAAAACTGTTCAACCAATTGCAAATACCAGTTGATACCTTGTGTATCCAGGTTGGCTGTTGGTTCGTCCAATAGCAGCAAAGGCGTATCGGTACAAAAAGCCAGCGCTAATTTTACACGCTGCTTCATTCCGGAAGAAAAATACCGAAGCAATTTGTTTTTGCTGCTTTCCATTTGCAACAGTTCAATGATTTTATTCCGGTTGATTCCTTTTTGATAGGTTTTAAATTGAAAATGGAAATCAATGATTTCACTTAAAGTAAATTCTTCGATCAATTCCAAATAAGGCGCGGCCAAACTTACGTGCTGGTAAACCTGCTCGATTTCAACAAATTTTTGCTGATAAAAGAAGCATATATTGCCTTCGGAAGGCGACAAGCTTCCATTTAAAATCTGCAATAAAGTTGATTTGCCCGAACCGTTGATGCCCAAAATGGCATAAGTTTGGGCCGATGAAAAAGTATAATTGATATTCCTGAAAATCCAATCTCGGTTAAAACGCCGGCCCAGGTTTTCAAGAACGATCTCCATTAAACGTTAAAAAGAAGAAGGGTTGCCGAAACCTTTCATAATGCCGCGGTTTGAATTTCGGATAAAATCCAGTATTTCATCGCGGATTTCTGTGGGCTGGCGTTCGGCTTCAATCATGTACAAAGCATTGCTCAGGTTCAAACGCTTTACAAAAATCGTCCGGTAAATATCTTGGATTTCGTTGATTTGATCGGAAGAATAACCTCTACGCCGCAAACCAACCGAATTGATGCCGACATAGGATAAAGGTTCGCGTGCCGCTTTTACATATGGCGGCACATCTTTACGGACCAAAGATCCGCCCGTAACAAAAGCGTGCGCGCCAACATGGCAAAATTGATGAACGGCAACCATGCCGGCCAAAACCACAAAATCATCAATGCTGACGTGGCCGGCCAAAGTGGTGTTGTTGGAGAAAATACAATTGTTGCCGATCTGGCAATCGTGGCCCACGTGGCAATAAGCCATGATGAGACAATTGTTGCCAACGGTGGTTTTCCAACGGTCTTTGGTGCCGCGGTTAATGGTTACGCATTCGCGAATGGTGGTATTGTTGCCAATTTCGACCGTGGTTTTTTCGCCAGCAAATTTCAAATCCTGCGGAATGGCCGAGATAACAGCGCCCGGAAAAATGCGGCAGTTTTTGCCAATCCGCGCGCCGTCCATAATGGTTACGTTTGATCCGATCCAGGTTCCTTCGCCAATTTCCACATCGCCATAAATGGTAACGAAGGGTTCAACCGTTACCGTACCGGCTATTTTTGCTTCGGGATGAATGTATGCTAAAGGTTGAATCATGCGTTTTTGTATCTAACGATTTGCGCCATCAGCTCGGCTTCTACCACAATTTTTTCGCCCACAAAACCAATGCCTTTCATTTGTGCAATGCCCCGGCGGATGGGCGCCAGTAAATCGCAACGAAAAACCAAAGTATCGCCTGGCAAAACTTTGTCTTTAAAACGCGCATTTTCTATCTTTAAAAACAGGGTCAGCCAATTTTCAGGATCGGGAACGGTATTTAACACTAAAATTCCGCCGGTTTGCGCCATTGCTTCAATCTGCAAAACACCCGGCATTACCGGTGCGCCCGGAAAATGGCCTGCAAAAAAAGGCTCGTTCATAGTTACTGCTTTTACGCCAACAACGTGGGTTTTGGTCAGCTCCATAATTTTGTCAATCAATAACATCGGCGGACGGTGCGGCAGAATATTCATGATCTGCACGGTATCGTAAACCGGTTTGGCGTTGGGATTGTAATAATGGTAGCTCTTTTTACCACGTTCTTTTTTAATCAGTGCCTTTATTTTTTTGGCGAAAGCAATGTTGGCTGCATGGCCGGGACGCGCAGCCATGATGTGGCCTTTTAACGGCACACCAACCAAAGCCAAATCGCCAATCATGTCTAATAGTTTGTGGCGCGCGGGTTCGTTTTGGTGCCTTAATTCGATGTTGTTCAAAATCCCTTGCGGTGCAACATCAATGTCTTTCCGGTTAAATAAAGTGGCTAAATGCTGCAATTCTTCGCGGTTTACTTCCCGGTCAACCACCACAATTGCGTTATTGATATCGCCGCCTTTGATAAGATTATGCTTCAGCAGCATTTCCAGTTCGTGCAAAAAACAAAAGGTACGGCAGGAGGCAATTTCTCTTCGGAATTCGGAAATGGTAGAAATTGTGGCATGTTGTGTGCCCAAAACCGGCGAATTGTAATCAACCATGCAGGTAAAACGGTAATCATCCAAAGGCATGGCCACCATATCCACTTTGCGGTCAGGCTCAGAATAATGGATGTTGTGCGGAATGTTAAAATATTCGCGGTCGGCCTCCTGTTCTTTAAACCCGACTTCCAGCAAAGCATCTACATATTGTATAGCGCTGCCGTCCATAATTGGCGTTTCCGGTCCATCCAAATCAATCAAAACATTATCTACTTCCAGGCCAACCAAAGCAGCAAGCACATGTTCAACGGTATTTACAAAGGCACCATTTTGGCTGATCGTCGTTCCTCGGGAAGTATCGGTAACGTTATCAACATCGGCATCAATTACCGGCTGCCCTTCAATATCTATCCTTCTAAACTTAAAACCGTGGTTTTCCGGTGCCGGGCGAAAAGTCATGGTTACTTTTTCTCCGGTATGCAAGCCGGTTCCCGATACAGAAGCCTCGGTTCTAATTGTTCGTTGTTTTACATTCATACTCATCAAATCTTTATTGCCCGGATTTTAAGTTTTGAAGCTCCGTTTCCTGCTGTAACATCGCCAGTTGCTTTTCCAGCGCGACTATTTTTTTCTCGATTTCCGGCAAGCGCATCAACACCACCTGCGACCGCATATGGTCTTGGTAATTGGTTGCCGGTGCGCCTGCCCATTTTTTGTTTTCTTCGTTGATTGACCTGCTGATGCCGGACTGCGCCTGCACCTGCGACCCTTTTGCAATATTGATATGGCCAACCACGCCAACCTGTCCGCCCAAAATTACGTTCTCGCCAATTTTTGTGCTGCCCGAAATCCCGGTTTGTGCAGCAACAACCGTGTTCGGGCCAATTTCTACATTATGTGCAATCTGGATCAAATTATCCAATTTCACGCCTTTTCGGATGATCGTTGAACCCATCGTCGCACGGTCAATCGTGGTATTGGCGCCAACTTCTACGTCATCTTCAATAATGACGTTTCCAATCTGGCTAACTTTCTGATAACTGCCATCTGCCTGCGGTGCAAAGCCAAAACCATCGCCGCCAATAATGACGCCCGAATGGATGATGACGTTATTGCCGATGACACAATCAAAATAGATTTTTACACCGGCAAACAAAGTAACATTGCTGGCCAGGCGTACGTTGTCGGCCAAAAAAGAATTTGGGTAGATGCGGCAATGATCGCCAATTTTAACATTCGGGCCGATGTAGGTAAAAGCGCCAATGTAAACGTCCTGGCCAATTTGTGCCGAAGGATGGATAAAACTTGGCTGCTCGATGCCGGCTTTGGCCAATTTGCTTTGGTTATATTTTTCGAGCAAAACAGAAATGGCCACATAGGGGTTTTCTACGCGGATTAAGGTGGAAGCAACCGGTTCTGTTAAAACCTGCTCGTTACTAATGATGACAACTGAAGCTTTGGTGGTGTATAAAAACTGTTCGTATTTTGGGTTGGCCAAAAATGACAACGAACCTTCTTCTGCTTCTTCAATTTTCGCTAACTGATTAACCGTTACTTCAGGCTTACCTTCAACAGTGCCGTTTAACAATAAGCTGATCTCAAGTGCGGTAAATTGCATCGGACAAATTTAATTCTAAATATCAAAGCAGCAAATTATTAAGCCTGCTGCCAGAAGTATTGTTACAAACCTTTAATTACGCACAACACGTATTTGATGACGCGCTTTGACAAGGAAATTAAATTGGAATTATCGCTGGCATCAGCAATATCCTGCACTTCGCCGTTCTTCAGCAAAATGCGGATATTTTCGTCGCCAACTTTGTACGCATCGTTTACCACCCGGTCTGTAAATACGTAATAACCGGCATCTTCTTCATCCACCAAACCAAATTTTTTGATGGCCAGTTGTTTCAATTCCACCGTTTGATCCAACGCTGGCGGCATATTGCTGAGTTCTACTTTGTACAGGTTTCGGTTTATAAAACGCGTGCAGAGGTCAGACAAAATAAAATCCGAATGGTTTACCCAAACTTTGATGGCCGATAAAATATCCGTATCATCCAAACTGATAAAAGCATCCAAATGCTTTGGCTCCAGCACAAATGCTTCTTTTACCACACTTTTGTTGAGGAAGTGTGCCAAGGCCGGCGTGGCAAACAAAACCGCACCGCTTAAAGCCATTTCGCGGCTGCGTTCTAAAATTTTAACCAGCAGCATTTCGGCAGCAATCACAGTTTTATGCAGATAAACCTGCCAGTACATCAAACGGCGCGCAATCAAAAATTTTTCTACGGAATAAATGCCTTTTTCTTCCACCACAATATGGTCATCGCGCACGTTCAGCATTTTCAAAATCCGGTCAAAACTGATCACACCTTCTGTAACGCCGGTAAAAAAGCTGTCGCGGTTGAGGTAATCCATCCGGTCAATATCCAACTGGCCGGAAACCAACTGATGCAAAAAGTGCCGCGGATAAGTATCGTTAAAAATACGAATGGCCATTTCCAGTTGCCCGTCAAATTCTTTGTTCAGCCGGTCCATCAGCAAACGGGAAATCATTTCGTGCGATACTCCTTTTACCAGGGTATTTTCAAGGGCGTGCGAAAACGGGCCATGGCCAATATCATGCAGCAAAATGGCAATTTCTACCGCTTCTTCTTCCTCCGCAGAAATTTCGACGCCTTTACTGCGCAAGGTTTCAACCGCCAAACCCATCAAATGCAACGCGCCCAACGCGTGGTGAAAACGCGTGTGCAAAGCGCCGGGATAAACCAAATGCGTCATTCCCAATTGTTTGATGTAGCGCAAACGCTGGAAATAACGGTGTTCTACCAAATCAAAAATCAGGTCGGTTGGCAGGGTGATGAACCCGTAAACCGGGTCATTGATTATTTTCTTTTTATTCAAAATTTAGGTTTTAAATACGAAACGCTGCTCAATAAGTTGTTTAAACTTTTTTCCGGCTTCTTTTTTCCGGCTAATGCTTCTTTTACCCTATAAAAATTGGTGTATGTACTGCGGCCTGAACAAATCAAAAAACCGGCACATACCAATTTTTATGCGATAAAAGAAGCATGGGCAAAGTACAAAAGAATTAGTTAAACAAATCCAAAGTAAACCTAACTTAGCAGTAAAAAATTTGTGTTAAATTTTGTTAATTTATATGGCCTTGGCAACAAAATGTTGCAACACGGGTTCTAAACCTTAAATAACCAACAACATGCAGGATACTACTATTTTATGGGCCGATGACGAAATTGATTTGCTGAAACCTCATATCCTTTTTTTAAGCGAAAAAGGCTACCACATTAAAACCGCAACCAACGGGACCGACGCGGTTGATACTTTCAAAAACAACAATATAGACCTTGTTTTTTTGGACGAAAATATGCCGGGCCTGACCGGTTTGGAAACGCTGACCGAGATTAAAAACATCAACGCGGATGTGCCGATTGTAATGATCACCAAAAGTGAAGAAGAGCACTTGATGGAAGATGCAATCGGTTCTAAAATAGATGATTACCTGATTAAACCGGTTAACCCGAAACAGATTTTGCTGACCATCAAAAAGCTGACCGAAAACAAGCGTTTGGTTACGGCAAAAACCACGATGGCTTACCAACAGGATTTCCGGACGCTGGGCATGACTTTGAACGATAATTTAAGTTACCAGGAATGGGTTGATGTTTATAAAAAGCTGATTTACTGGGAACTGGAACTGGAAAAACTGGAAGATGCGGGAATGCACGACATCCTGACTTTGCAAAAGGCAGAAGCCAACACGCAGTTTTCCAAATTCATCGAAAAAAATTATTTAAAATGGGTGAAAGAGCCGGAAACCTCGCCCATGCTTTCGCCACAAATGTTTAAGAAAAAAGTTTTTCCGCACTTAAACGCAACCAGCCCGACTTTTTTTATTTTGATTGATAATTTGCGTTACGATCAATATAGAATAATTCACCCAATCATTTCAGAATATTTTAGGCTGGAAGAAGAGGATACGTATTTCAGTATTTTGCCAACGGCCACACAATATGCACGTAATTCTATTTTTGCCGGTTTGATGCCGCTGGATATGGAAAAACGTTTCCCGGAAATGTGGCAGAACGACGAAGACGAAGGCGGAAAAAACCTGTTTGAAGAGCAGTTTTTGGCCGATCAGATCAAACGGACTTTGCGCCGGGACTGTAAATTTTCGTACCATAAAATATTAAATATTGATGAAGGCCGCGCTTTGAACGAATCCATCAACAATTTGATGCAGAACGAGCTGAACGTGGTGGTTTACAACTTTGTGGATATGCTTTCGCATGCGCGGACCGATATGCAAATGATCCGCGAACTGGCCAGTGGCGATGCGGCTTACCGCTCGTTAACGCTTTCTTGGTTTGAACATTCGCCGTTGTTTGATCTGCTGAAATATTTGGCACAAAAACAGGTAAAAGTGGTCATCACGACAGACCATGGAACGATACGCGTTAAAAACCCAAGCAAAATCATTGGCGACCGCAACACCAACACCAACTTACGCTACAAACAAGGCAAAAACTTAAATTACAACGCTAAAGAAGTCTTTCACATCCGCAACCCGCACGATGCCATGCTGCCGAAACTGCACGTCAGCTCCAGTTTTGTGTTTGCCAAGGAAGATAAATACTTCGTTTACCCCAACAATTTTAACCATTTCGTTAACTTTTACAATGAAACGTTCCAGCACGGCGGTATTTCGATGGAAGAAATGATTATCCCGATTGCTACTTACGGGCCGCGGTAAATTATAAAATCTGATACTGTTTGTATGCCGGTAAAAACAGTATCAGCTTAAATCAATTACAAGTGAGGAAATTATAAACTTTGCTGCGTTCCTTCCAACGTAAACAAAAACGCATAAATCAAAGCGATGTCTTTTAAGTAATCAAAGCGGCCGCTGGCCCCGCCATGTCCAAACTCCATGTTGGTATGAAGGAGGACGACGTTTTTGTCCGTTTTCATGTCGCGCAGTTTGGCTACCCATTTTGCCGGTTCAAAATATTGCACCTGGCTATCGTGCAAACCAGTGGTTACCAAAATGTTCGGATAGTTTTTTCGCTCTACATTTTCGTACGGACTGTAACTTTTCATGTACGTGTAAGATTCTTTGTTTTTCGGGTTTCCCCACTCATCAAACTCGTTGGTAGTTAGCGGAATGCTTTCATCCAGCATCGTATTCACCACATCCACAAAAGGAACCTGAGCGATAACGCCATGCCATAAATCGGGTGCCATGTTGGCTACTGCGCCCATCAGCAAACCGCCCGCGCTTCCGCCTTGCGCATACAAATGTGCTTTGCCGGTGTATTTTTCTTTCACCAGATATTCGCCGCAATCAATAAAATCGGTAAACGTGTTTTTCTTGTTCATCATTTTACCGTTTTCGTACCATTGGCGGCCCAAATCCTGTCCGCCGCGGATATGCGCGATGGCAAAAACAAAGCCACGGTTTAGCAAACTTAAACGGCTGCTGTTAAAACTCGCATCGGTGCTGATGCCGTAACTGCCGTAAGCATAAAGCAGCAAAGGTGCTTTGCCATCTTTTTTAAAGCCTTTTTTGTACACCAAAGAAACCGGGACTTTTGTGCCATCTTTTGCCGTAACATAAAAGCGTTCGGTAACATAATCTTTCGGATTGTAACCGCCCAAAACCTCCTGCTGTTTCATCAGCTTTTTGGCGTGGCTAACCATATTATAATCGTAAACCGAATTTGGCGTGGTTAAAGAAGTATAGCCGTAACGCAAATTGGTGCTGTTGTATTCGGGATTGGCACCAAAGTTTGCCGAATAAGCCGCTTCGCCAAAATCTATAAAATGTTCTGAATTGTCTTTCAGGTTCCGGATGCGCATTTTCACTAAACCTTCTTTTCGTTCGTTGATTACGATAAAATCTTTAAACTCTTCCACGCCTTGCAACAGCACATCTGCGCGAACCGGGATTATTTCTTTCCAGTTTGCTGCTGAGGTTTTGTTGAGCGGGCATTCCATCAATTTAAAGTTTTTGGCGCCGTCTTTATTGGTACGGATCAAAAATTTATCGGCCAGCGGCGTAACATCGTACAAAACTTCTTTCATCCGGGGCTGAAAAACAGCGAAAACACCATTTGGGTTGCCGGCGTCCAGCATTCGTACTTCCGAAGAAAGCGTTGCCTGCGAATAAATCAAAATAAACCGGTCGTTTTTACTTTTATCCACATGGATGTAATTGCTTTTGTCTTTTTCCTCGTAAACAACCGGATCGGTAGCGGCATCAGCGCCTAACGTATGGCGTTTAATTTTTTCGGACAATAACGTAACCGGATTTTTGGCCGTGTAAAAAAGGGTTTTGTTATCGTTTGCCCAGCATGGGTCGGCTTCGGTGTTTTGTACCGCATCTTTTAACATTTCGCCCGTTTCCAGGTTTTTTACGCGGATGGTGTATTGTCTCCGGCTCACTTCGTCCACACCAAAAGCCAGCAGTTTATTGTCTTCGCTCACGCTAAAACCGGCAACGGCGTAATACGGATGGCCTTCCGCCATTTGATCGACATCCAGCAAAACTTCTTCTTTCGCCGTCAGGCTGCCTTTTTTACGGCAGTATTTATAGTATTCTTTGCCGTTTTCAGTGCGCGTGTAGTAGTAATAACCATTTTTGAAAACCGGCACACTTTCGTCCTGTTCTTTAATCCGCGCTTTCATTTCGGCAAACAAATCGGCCTGCATTTTTTTAGTGCCGCCCATCACCGTATCCAAATATGCGTTTTCGGCTTTCAGGTAATTTACCACTTTGGTACTGTCCGGCCCTTTGCCAAAATAATCGTACATCCAGTAATAATTATCCAAAACGCGCTCGCCGTGGATATCGCGGTAATGTACCTTTTTTTCGGCAACTGGAGGCGTTGCCGAATGAAATTGTGCTTGGGTTTGAGTCATACAAAAGAACAGCGAAAGTGAAATAAATATCTTTTTCATAAACAATAATTTTTTATGTTGAAGCACGGCCAGCTTTTGAACACCAAAAAAACAGGTGTAAAAGAAGCATCGCTTTCTTTTGCGTAATGATATTGATTCTGCTGAAAAAAAGCAATACTGTTTTTACCGGTATAAATTAGGGATGTTAATTTTTAGCCGATAAAAACAGTATCAAACATTTGTGTTAAATTGAACGCGTATGCAAAGCCAGCCAGGGGTTCAGCCCGATTTTGATATTTATTTTTTAAGCGAACAAGCCGTTACGGTAGCTTTCGGGCCGGAAATCAGCGAAGCCCAATTGCAGCAAATTACTGTTTTTAACCGGTTGATCAGCCAAAATCCTTTTCCCGGTTTTCGGTGCTCGGTTCCGGCTTACCATACCATCAGCGTTTTTTATGATCCTTTAAAGGTAAGCAAGAGTGATTTTCCGGGTGTAGATTCTTTTGCAAAAGTTTCCTGGTATTTGCAGAAACTGAAGCTTGAGCCGGAAAATATAGTGGTAAAAGAAGCATCTGCCATCACCATTCCGGTTTGTTATGGACAGGATTTTGGACCAGATTTGGAAGAATTGGCCAAAAGCCATCAGCTTTCTGTAGAAGAAGTTGTCCAGTTACACAGTGCTGCCGTTTACAAAGTTTATATGATCGGCTTTGTGCCCGGTTTTGCTTATCTCGGCGGAATGAATGAAGTGCTGGATACACCGCGAAAACCTGTTCCGCGCCAAAAAATACCAGAAGGTTCTGTTGGTATCGCCGGAAAACAAACCGGAATTTACCCGATGGAAACGCCTGGCGGCTGGCAAATTATCGGCCGC
>CAXTKQ010000045.1:25388-26625 GCA_964244955.1 uncultured Sphingobacteriaceae bacterium
CCTGCTTTGCTTAAGGCTGGCGATAACGTAATCTTTCAACCAATTTCTACGGAGGAATTTAAACTTATTGGCGATTAGAACCATGCAGATCAGCATCATCAAACCCGGTTTGCTCAGCACAATACAAGATCTTGGCCGACTTGAATACCTCGCACAAGCTGTCCCGGTTTCCGGTGCGATGGATACATTGGCGGCAAGAATTTCCAATAAAGCCGTTGGAAATGAAGACGATAAAGCCGTCATCGAATTAACTTATGCTGATGTAAAATTCAAGGCTGATACCGATATTCTGATAGCTTACTCCGGCGATGGCGCAATTTTGAAAGCTGGAAATCAAATCATTCCTGCTGATCGCCCTGTTTTTATCCCTGCAAAAATAGTATTGAATTTTGTGCATAACCCAACCGGAAGCCGTACTTATCTTTCCGTTTCCGGCGGTTGGGATGTTCCGCTTGTTTTGGGCAGCAGAAGCACTTTTTTAACGGCCGGTTTTGGTGGTTTTTGGGGAAGGCAGCTTCAGCAAGGCGATGTTTTAAACAGTTCCGATCAGCTTAGTTTGGATGCCGCAACTATTTTAGAACGATTGAAAAGTAAAACCATAAATTATCCGAACTGGAGCATTGCCCGTACGCTTTTTTCATCGGCCGATAAAAAAACAATCTGCATTGTACCAGCGCAAGAATTTACCTGGTTTGACGGCCGTTCCATTGTTGATTTTTTATCTGCGCCTTATACTTTGTCGGCACAAAGCAACCGGATGGGTTATCGTTTGGATGGTTTCAAAATCAACCGCGTTATCAAAAACGAACTGCTTTCTACCGCGGTTGCGCCGGGAACCATCCAAGTAACGGGAAACGGCAGCATGATTTTATTAATGGCCGATTGCCAGACCACCGGCGGTTACCCACGCATTGCCCAAGTTGCGGCAGTTGATTTGCCTTTGTGCGCGCAATTAAAACCTGGCGACAAAATTTATTTTAAAGAAATAAGCAGGCACGAAGCAGAAATGCTGTATCTTGATCGGGAGCGGCAATTGCAAAAGCTGTCGGTTGCCATCAAAAGCAAAATTTATAACACGTTTTGAGTATGCAAACCATTGATTTGAATTGTGATATGGGCGAAGCATTTGGCAATTATCCCATGCCCAATGATGCTGTTTTGTTCGATTTTATTACTTCGGCCAACATTGCCTGCGGCTTCCATGCTGGCGACCCGGAAGTGATGCAGCATACTGTTT
>CAXTKQ010000046.1:0-5054 GCA_964244955.1 uncultured Sphingobacteriaceae bacterium
GTCTTCTCCACAGGATCAGGAAACGTTCCAGTTCTGCTTTCGACCATTTGTCGAACAGTTCATTTTTGCTTTTGCCGGTTGGTTTTACCACAATAAAAGCCGACATAAAAGCATCGTCAATTGGCCCTTGCAAATCGTGTTTTTTAACTAAGGTTGATTTCGCAGTGCCTTGAACCCAGTTTCCATTTTCTAAATAAAAATTTAAAACTGAAGGTTGCTTTAATTTAACATTTGTGCCATCAATATGAATGATAATTGGTTTTTTTAAATTGATTAAAGTTGATAAAACTTTCGGCGCTAAACTTAGTGCCAAAACATTGGTGGTTTTTAGGGTGATGGTTTGGCTGGAGATTGTGCCATCAACGCGGGATTTTTCCCAATGCTCTTTTAAGGCATCCAAAATGAGCCAGTACATCTTGTTGTATTTCAGCGTATAAGTTGTAAAATGAAGTTCTTTTGGTGCAGGCCTTTTTCCTTTTGCTGCTTCTGTTTCCAGCAAACTGTCTACAATTTTGGCCGAAGCCGGATGATAAGCATGGCCGGTATTTGGCCCAATAACCCGAACGAGGTTGATCCCTTCCTGCTTCATCGCCTTTTCCATCACGTCGGCCGCCTGTTTTTGAAGGTCTTTATCCCCGTTGTAAGCAATGATTGGCAGGTTGGACAGGTTGCTTGCATAATCGGTACAATCGTACAAATGCAACAGCTTTTTTTCGTACCAGTTTGGGCGGAGGGTTTCATTGTCAAGCAACAAAAACTCGGTCGTTTCTGCAAAACCAGCCCCAGGGTTTGCGGCAAGCCAAAAGTCGGGGTAATGAACGGCAAAATGCCATACTGCCGCGCCGCCCATTGAAAAGCCACGGTCAAAAATCCCGTTTTCGTTAATTGGATATTGCTTTTTTGCAGCCGCCAATGCTTCCTGTGCATCTACTTCCCCGGCAAACTTAAAACCGTTGCAATACCTGCCGTATGGGTACAGCATGATGGTGTTTTTCATGGCAGGCATAGCCGGGAAAAAACCTTTTCCGTTGGCTATAAAATTAAGTTCGGAAAGGTATTCGCCACGGCCGTGAAACCAAAACGACAGGTTGTATTTTGCTTCTTTTAGGCCATCATTTTCAGGGATGCTCAATCCGTAAGGCTGTATCGAGCCATCAATTTTAGAAATATAGCCGCGTACAACTTCCCCTTTTTGTGTTGTCCAGGGCGATTTTCCTTCTAGTAGATCTGCGGCACGCTGCCGACCTGTTTGCAATAGTTTTTTGGCGGAGGCAACTTCTTCCAAATGAAAAAACTCGTGGTATTTTAGGGCATAATCAACGGCTTTGTAGTAAATCAAAACATCGGGCAAAAGACCGGCCGTGAACTTATCCTGCTTTAATTTTAACTGGCTGATGGTTTTTGCAAATTCCTGCAGCCCGGTTTCCAGTTCTTTCTCGTCCGCACCCGGAATTTGGATACCGATGGCCGGGACCCTTCTTACTTCGGTTGGCTCTTTTTGTTGTGCAAACACAAACGGGACGGAAAAAATGAGTAGGATTAAACAAATGATGGAACGCATGGAACAGGATTATTTTTTTAAAGGTATCGAACCTGAATTAATTGTAAGGCAAACCTCTAAAAAAAGAAAATAATACCGATGCTTCTTTTACCACCTAAAATTTAGTGGCATAAAAGAAGCATTGGTATCAGTCTTAAAAAATAGAAATATCAGGTTTAAATTAACGCCATTTAATTTCAAAAGCTTTTCAGTATAAAAATTTTTGATTTAAATAGAAAAGCCTTTAAATCCGGGATTTAAAGGCTTTGATAAGTTTGTAACGGGTTAGCGGTGAGGGAGGGATTCGAACCCTCGGTACAGTTTCCCGTACGTCAGTTTAGCAAACTGATCCTTTCGGCCTCTCAGGCACCTCACCTTTTTGCTTTGGCAGCAGCAACGCTTTTTTGAGGCTGCAAATATAGTAATTCAGTTTTCCCGTCAAAAAATATTATCAATAATCAATGCGCACATGGTAAATGCTCATCAGCATCTTTTTGAAAATGCTTTTTACGGTCTCAATTTCTTTTAAAGTAATGTTGCTGTTTTTCAATTGCCCTTGGTCTAATTTGTAGTTTACCAGCTTGTCAACCAAATCATTAATAGATTTAAAGTTCGGTTCTTTTAAGGCACGGGAAGCCGCTTCGACTGAATCGGCCAGCATCAAAACACCAGTTTCTTTGGAAAAAGGGATCGGGCCGGGATACTTAAAAATATTTTCGTCCACCAGCTTTTCGGGGAAGTTTTTTAAAAAAGACTGGTAAAAGTAATCTACCCGCGTGTTGCCGTGGTGCGTGCGGATAAAATCAACAATAATTTCGGGCAAATTCTTTTTTCGCGCCAGCTCCACGCCTTTTTGCACATGACGGATAATGACCCGTGCACTTTCTTCGTACGAAAGCTTATCGTGCGGGTTGAAGCCCTGGTTTTGGTTTTCGATAAAATACTGCGGGTTTTCCATCTTCCCGATGTCGTGGTACAAAGCCCCTGCCCTCACCAGCAACGCGTTTCCGCCGATGGTATAAATGGCAGTTTCGGCCAGGTTGGCCACTTGTAAGGAATGCTGAAAAGTGCCAGGCGCTTTAAAAGCCAAATCCCGAAGCACCGGCGAATTGGTATTGGTAAGTTCGATCAGCGTAATATCCGACGTGATGCCGAACACTTTTTCAAAGAGATAGATTAACGGATAAGCCAGCAGCGTTAGCAAAACACTCACCACAAAAGGTAGAAAATCGTTCCAGTCAATCGAACTGAAACTTCCTTCGCGGATAAAAGAAATCCCCAAAAAAGAAACCAAATAACAGCCTGCAATCAGTAAGGCCGAGATCAAAAATTGTTCTCTGCGGATCAAGTTTTTGATACTGTAAATGGCAACCATACCGGCCGTAAGTTCATAAAAAGCAAACTCAAAACTGTTGGGCACAAAAAAGCCGGCAACTAAAACCACCAGCAAATGGATGTTGAGCGCCAACCGTGTATCAAACAAAATGCGGATGATGATCGGCACGATGCAATACGGGATGTAATATAAATTTGGGATTTGGAAACGGATGGCCCAGGAAAGCGTAACCAGCATCGAAGTGATCACCAGCAAAATCAGCCCGACCAAGCGGTTATCGTTATAAATATCGCGGCGAAAAAGGTATAAAAAAACAATCAGCAGCGTGATCACCAAAAAAACCAGCAAAAACTGGCCCAGCAAAACCATCCTTTTATCACCGCTGACGTGGACGTTATCTTCAAAAGCTTTTTTAAACGACTCTAATTTCTGGTAAACATCCTGGTTGATAACAGAACCTTTGGCCACAATCAGTTCGCCTTTTTGCACCATGCCGCGCGTTTGCGAAAGCCCGTCCAGCGTTTCATTTTCCAACTGCAAGGTCAGCGGGTTATCATAGCTCAAATTGTATTGGATGTGGTCTTGCAGCAAACCAATCAAAAACGACTTGTCCAGGTCGCGGCGTTGGGTCAACACCTGGTCGCAATAATTCAACGCCCTTTCACGGGTAAAAATTTCGGCCGTGTTTTTAGTCTGGGCAATCTTGTTGTTTAAAATAGTTACGTCGTAATTTTCGCCGATGTGCTGAAACCGTTTGTTCAAAGCCAACACGCCTTTTTGATAGATGTTGGTAAGCAGCGCTATTCCTAATTTTAAATAAGCGTCTTTTTGTTTTTCATTTAAAGCCGCGTTGTGCCATTTGATCTCGAAATCGTTCCTAAAATTTTCCAGTTCCTGCTTTTCAATGTTCTGGTCAAACTCATAGATTGGGCTGATGCTGCGCAAGGCGGCTTCGCGGTCGGCATCCAGCTCCGCGTTGGTTTTCAGAATGGCAAAATTGTAGGGCGAAACCAAGTCTTTCTGGTTCCAAATCCGGCCTTTGCCATATTCAAACCGAAACTTGGCCTGTTTGGGCAACGTAAAAATGATCAGAATTACGGCGGTGAACATCATCAAAAACTTGATGTTCATGGCAAATTTCCGCATCAATGCTTTCTGTCGGGAAGAGTTAAGTATAGCCATCAAAAATCATTACCCATCAAATTTAAGATAAGTTTCTGTTTTATGTGTTTTCCTTGTTATATTTAGTGAAACCAAAAGCGTATGTACAGCCCATTTTCTGCTTCGGCACCCAATTTAAAAATCATCAGAACCGGTTGGTTTCGCGCCAGCTTTGAATTGACCGACGGAAAAGCAAGTTACGGCGAACTGGTTTACCCTTACTTTTTCAGCAAAAAAGCAGTGGTAAAAACAGCATCGGCCTCCTGGGTTTTTCAGCAAAAATTCTTCAGCCGAACGATTTTTATAACTGATGAAAATGGTTTAAATGTTGGGGAGTTAAGAATGAAATGGTTTGGCAGAAGCGCAAAATTACATTTGGAGAACGGGCCTGTTTTTAGTTTTACGCAGCCTTGGTTTTTTAAACGTCAATATTTTTGGCTGGATAATCAGCAGGAACAAATTGCAAGCCTCAAACCACATTTTTTTTCGAGGACGATTGATGTTGCTTTTGAAAAAGGTTTACAGTCCCAAACTTTGTCCCTGCTTTTGGTTTTTTTAGGAACACATTTGATAACTTTAAGGCGACGCAGAAGAGCGGCGGCGGCACACTGATTTTAGTGGCATAAAAACAGTATGGCTGTTTCGGTTTGAAATTGGATCAAAAAATAAACAAAGTTTTGGTTGGAAAATTTACAAGCTACACGTTATCAAAAAAATTTTCGTTTAGTTTGACGATAGATTTTATTTTTTTTACATGGACAATTGGAATTGTTATTTACAAAGTTGGATGCAATTTTTATACTTGCAAAAAAAGCTTTTCGTTTTGATGGCCTTTACTTTGATCCAATTTAAAACTTTTGGTCAGGCTGAACTTGTAAATCACAACAAACTTAAAAACTACGAAGACAGCTTAAAAACTTTGGGTTTTACTGTTGTAAACAACGAGAACGACCTGGAACGCAAAAATGCCAACTATCATTTTATACGCACGTTGGTTTCGGCCTTAAAAACCCCAGG
>CAXTKQ010000046.1:5064-23152 GCA_964244955.1 uncultured Sphingobacteriaceae bacterium
GTACAATTATAAATTTGACTCGGTAAAAACAGTATCGTTGTTGTATTCGCCCGATAACCTGTTCCGCATTTTTTCCTGGAATGTGATGAACGAAGACGGCAGTTTTAGGTATTACGGTTCTATCCAAATGAATACAAAAAACGAACTGAAATTGTACCCGCTAACCGATTATACACCTTTTCTTCCCACGCCCGAAGATTCTATTTTAACGCCGCAAAAATGGCTGGGCGCACAATATTATAAAATTGTAAAAGTTGGAGAACAACAGCCTTATTATGTTTTACTTGGATGGAAAGGCAACAATGTAAAATCAACAAAAAAAGTAATTGAAATTTTATCCTATAAAAACAGTATGCCGGTTTTTGGCGCACCGGTTTTTACTAATGAAAAGAATAAAAAGCGGATTGTTTTTGAATACAGCCGGCAGGCTTCCATGTTGCTGCGTTACGTTCCCGACAGGCAATTGATTGTGTTTGACCATTTGGCACCGCCCGATCCGAAAATGAAAACTGATCATAGTCTTTACGGCCCGGATTTAACCTACGATGGTTATCAGCTTAAAAACGGCAAATGGAATTTGGTGCAGGATTTAGACATGCGCAACATCCCGGAAGACCGCGACGAAGGTTATGTTGACCCGAAGAAACCGCAGACAGGTTCGGCAACAACAGCCAAAAAAAAGCCAAGTTCTTCATTATCAACCAAAAACAGTGTTAAAAAGAGTTAAATGTATTGTTAAAAAACGAGTGTTTTTATCATCAAATTTGCTTTAATTTAGAAAAAATCTAATTCAACACATGCCAGGCACGCCTACAGTAGAACCTACGTCGTTAAAAAAAGCAAGAATCCCGCGCAGCATACCTTTTATTATTGGCAACGAATTTTCAGAAAGGTTCAGTTTTTATGGCATGAGGAGTATCCTGGCCATCTTTTTGGTCCACCAGTTTTTTAACCCGCATGGTTTGTCCAACCTAACTAATGAAGCGGAAGCAAAATCAAACGCTTATACCCATGCTTTTTCTACCCTGGTTTATCTTACGCCCGTTTTGGGCGGCATTTTGGCCGATTGGTTTTTCGGAAAATACCGTGTCATCCTGATCGGTTCCATTATTTATACTTTCGGCCATTTTGTGCTTTCCATATTTGATCAAAGTTTGCCCGGTTTTATTACCGGAATGATGGTGATCGCTTTTGCCGCCGGTGCCATTAAATCTTGCGTTTCGGCCAACGTAGGCGACCAGTTTGACCATAGCAACCAGCATTTGATGAGCAGTATTTACGGTTGGTTTTATTTCAGTATCAATGCCGGTTCAACAGTTAGTATCTTGTTGATCCCGGTTTTGTATAAAAATTATGGTGCTTCGGTTGCTTTTGGCGTTCCCGGAATTTTGATGGCTTTGGCAACCGTAATTTTTTATTCGGGCAATAAACGTTATGTAAAAGTTCCGCCAACCGGCATCAGAAAAGACAATTTTATCAGCATCAATTTTTTTGTGCTGAGTACTTATTTCGGCAACAAAGACAAAACTAAAACAGCCTGGCAAATTGCCGAAACCAAATATGGCGTACAAAAAGTAGATGCCATGAAAGCCGTTTGGCGCGTAATGTCGGTTTTTGCTTTTATCCCGGTTTTTTGGGGAATGTGGGACATGAACCAATCAGAATGGGCATTACAAGCCGATAAGCTGGATTTGAATTTAGGCATTTTCGGCATAAAATTACTGGCCTCACAAGTACAAGCTGCCAATGCAATTTTCCTTTTGTTAATGATCCCGGTTTTTAATTATGGTGTTTATCCATTGGTAGAAAAAATGGGCATTAAGCTTACTTCATTGCGTAAAATTGGTGCCGGCCTTTTTGTAACCGCTTTAAGTTTCGTCATCATTGCTTTGTTGCAACGCCAGGTTGAATTGGGAATGCACCCATCCGTTTGGTGGCAAATATTTGCGTATTTGTTGCTGTCTGCAGCAGAAGTGATGGTTTCGATTACGGGTTTGGAATACGCTTACACACAATCTCCTCCTGCCATGAAAAGCACGATGACGGCAATTTGGTACCTCACTTATTCTGTCGGTACTTTTTTTACCACCATAATTAATGTGGGCCGTTCAAAAGGCGGAATGTTTTATGCTTTTGCAGACAACGAAAAATACTTCTGGCTGTTCGTCGGGATCATGTTGTTCTTCTTTGTCCTGTTCCTGTTTGTAAGCCCAAGGATTACCGAAAAAGCTTACTTAGTTGAACAACATATTGGCGATGGTTTGGACATCAAAGGAGATAAAACGCAGGAAATCCATCCCGACAACCCCATTGTTTAAGAATAAATTGCAGTAGATCATTCATTTATAAAATCAGCTTTTCCCACGTGCCCGACAGTCTTGTTATTATACCTACTTACAACGAACGCGAAAACATAGAACGCATTTTGCATAAAGTATTTTCGCTGATGCACGATTTTCATGTGCTGGTGATTGACGATGGCTCTCCGGACGGAACAGCAGAAATCGTAAAAACGTTGCAGTTGATCTATCCGGATGCTTTATTTCTGCACCAGCGTGCCGGAAAACAAGGCTTAGGGACCGCTTATATTTTCGGTTTTAAATGGGCGGTGGCCAGGCATTACGATTTTATCTATGAAATGGATGCCGATTTTTCGCACAACCCTGACGACCTTTTACGCTTGCGGCAAGCTTGTGTTGATGGTGCGGATGTGGCAATTGGCTCGCGTTATATCAATGGCGTAAACGTGATCAACTGGCCCATGAGCCGCGTGATGATGAGTTATTTTGCATCGGTTTACGTTCGTTTTATTACCGGGATTGACGTTCAGGATGCCACTGCCGGTTTTAAATGCTACCGGCGCAAAGTTTTAGAAACCATTAAATTAGACAAGATCGAATTTGTAGGCTACGCGTTCCAGATCGAGATGAAGTTTACGGCCATTAAACATGGTTTTAAAGTGGTAGAAGTGCCTATTATTTTTACCGACCGCAGGCAAGGCGTTTCTAAAATGTCAACCAAAATTTTTCAGGAAGCCATTTTAGGTGTGGTGAAGATGAAGGCGAGCAGTTGGTTTAGAAAATACCCTCAAAATACCAAGGCAAAAAAAACAAAAACGTTGCAAAATAGCTGATGCTGTTTTTACCGGCCAATTTTCATTGTCCCTGGCTTTTTCTGTTTTCCGTGCTTTCCTTCCGATAAAAAATACTAATTTTGTTGGTAAATGAACCAAAACCTCGACCCAAACCCTGATCATCTTTCTTCGGTAGAAAAAGAAATCGAAAAAGTACTGCGGCCGCAGGTTTTTGAGGATTTTACAGGGCAGGAAAAAATACTGGAAAACCTGCGCGTTTTTGTTCAGGCTGCGCGGATGCGCGGCGAAGCTTTGGACCATGTTCTATTACACGGCCCTCCGGGATTAGGGAAAACCACGCTTTCTCATATTATTGCCAATGAAATGGGCGCCGGTATCAAAATTACTTCCGGCCCGGTTTTGGATAAGCCCGGTGATTTGGCCGGTTTGTTGACCAATCTCGAATCGGGCGATATTTTGTTTATTGATGAAATTCACCGCTTAAGCCCGTTGGTTGAGGAATATTTGTACTCGGCAATGGAAGATTACAAGATTGACATCATGCTCGAAACCGGCCCCAATGCGCGTTCGGTGCAAATCTCGCTAAATCCGTTTACGCTGATTGGCGCCACTACGCGTTCCGGTTTGTTAACGGCTCCTTTACGTGCCCGTTTCGGCATCAACGCTCGTTTGCAATATTACGATGCGAAATTGCTGACCACCATCGTCCTTCGTTCGGCAGCGATTTTAAAAACACCAATTGCCGAAGAAGGCGCTTACGAAATTGCCCGCCGCAGCCGCGGAACGCCGCGTATTGCCAATGCTTTATTAAGAAGGACGAGGGATTTTGCCCAGATCAAAGGCAACGGCACAATTGATATCCCGATTGCCAAATTTGCTTTGAACGCTTTGAACGTGGATGAACACGGTTTGGATGAAATGGACAACAAAATTTTGTCTACCATTATTGATAAATTTAAAGGCGGGCCGGTTGGCCTGAAAACCATCGCCACCGCCGTAAGCGAAGAAGAAGGCACGATTGAAGAAGTTTACGAACCTTTTTTAATCCAGGAAGGTTATTTGATGCGCACTTCCCGCGGCCGTGAATGCACCGAAATTGCCTACAAACATTTAGGCCGGATTAAAAGCGGGCCACCAACATTGTTCTGATATTAATTTTTAGGTGGTAAAAGAAGCATGCTGTTTTTACCACCTAAAAATTGTCCAAGTTTCATTCAAGCTTTTTGTTGGTTTTAACAAAACTTGAAATAGAAGCAAAATTACAAGCTACGCAGTCCGTTCCGCTTTAAAACCGGCTTTTTCCAACGCAGCAACTACTTTAGGCACCGCTGTTTCCTCTGCTTCAACAATCAACGTTTTTTCAGCGCCGCTTACATCAGCTTTCCAACTTTCCACTTCCTGCAAAGCATCCAAACCTGGCGTAACCGCTGCAACACATCCAGCACATTTCATTGAAGTTTTAAACACCAATGTTTTACTCACTGGATGTTCCTCCCAAGTTATCGGAATGGATGTTTTTTCCGTCCTGGCCGCCGGTTTCGTTTTGCGAATCCTTTCCTTTTTTCGTGTATTGGATATGGTCGCCGCTGGTATGGTTCTCTTCGTTTTCGCCTACACTTATCGGCCTGTCGGTTTTCGAGGTGCTTTCATGGGTGTCGTTGGCATCATTTTGCTGATGCTGGTTTTGGCTGTATTGATCCGGGTTTTGAGCTGACATGATATAAGTTTTTAAAGTTTGGTGCAAAAGCATGAAACGCTGCCATGCTTCTTTTATCTATATAAAACCGCCAAAGGGTTAAAATGTTTATCCAAAGCAAGGCTAATAATTAAACAGGTATCTGTTTCAAAAGCAGGCCGTAGTTTCAGGTTTTGTTTACTTTTGAAACAGAAGGGAAAAACCATCAGCAGCAAAAAACAATGGATTATAAAGACTATTATAAAATTTTGGGCGTCAGCAAAACGGCAACGCAAGACGAAATTAAAAAAGCTTACCGCAAACTGGCCGTAAAATACCATCCCGACAAAAACCAAGGCGATAAAGCCGCCGAAGCTAAATTTAAAGAGGCAAACGAAGCAAACGAGGTTTTGAGCAAGCCCGATAAGCGCAAACAATACGACGAGCTGGGCGAAAACTGGCAAAATTACCAACAGGCAGGCGGATATGCCAATTATGGCGGCGGCAGTGCGGGCGGTGGCAGCAGGCGGAGCAACGGCGGCGCAGGTGGTTTTTCAACCGAGGATTTTTATGGCGGCGGCGGACAGTTCTCCGATTTTTTTGAAAGTATTTTTGGCGGAGGAGGCATGCCGGGCGCAGGCGGAAGAACCAGCGGCGGCGGCAGGCGGGCATCAAAAGGCGAAGATTTGATGGCCGAAATGCACATCACACTGGAAGAAGCTTTTCATGGCGCTTCCCGGCAGGTAACGATCGGCGATTCTAAAGTGAACATGAAACTGAAGCCCGGCGTAAGCGAAGGCCAGCTTTTGCGCCTGAAAGGCAAAGGCGAACCCGGAAGAAACGGTGGCGCAAACGGTGATTTGCTGATCACCATGCACATTTTGCCCAACAACAAGTTTGAACGCAAGGAAAACGACTTGTATTTTGACCAGCCAATTGATTTGTACACGGCTGTTTTGGGCGGAAAAATTGCCGTGCAAAGCATCAGCAAAACGGTAAACATGACGATACCGGCAGGCACCGACAGCAATAAAACTTTCCGTTTAAAAGGTTTGGGCATGCCGCATTATAAAGACCCGGAAACGTTTGGCGATGCTTACGTCCGCGTTGTTATCCAAACACCAAAAAATTTATCGAAAGAAGAAAAAGAACTTTTTGAGCAATTGGCCCAATTAAAAACGCCATCGGCATAAACCGTTTTTAGTATTTTCGCCGATATTTTTGCTGCCCATCCTATGCTTTTTTCCCTCACTGCCCAATTTGTTGATCTAATATCAGAAGAAATTTATCCGGTTGAACTAACGGTAAAGGATGGGCTGATCCACGACATCAAAAAAGTACCGGTAAAAGAAGCATCGGCACTTCCGTTTTTAACGCCGGGCTTTGTGGATGCGCATGTTCACATAGAAAGTTCGATGCTGATCCCTTCCGAATTTGCACGATTGGCCGTAGTGCACGGAACAGTTGGAACGGTGAGCGACCCGCACGAAATTGCCAATGTTTGCGGTTTGGCCGGTGTTGAATTTATGATCGAAAACGGAAAAACCGTTCCCTTTAAATTTAATTTTGGCGCGCCAAGCTGCGTTCCGGCAACTGTTTTTGAAACAACAGGCGCGGTTTTAAATGCGGATGAAGTAGCAGGTTTGCTCTCCCGCAAGGAAATTAAATATTTAAGCGAGATGATGAATTTTCCGGGCGTGCTTAACCGGGAACCGGAAGTGCTGCGAAAGCTGGAATCTGCCAAAAAATACCAAAAACCGGTTGACGGCCATGCGCCGGGTTTGCGCGGAGAATCAGCCGAAAAATATTTTGCAGCCGGAATCAGCACCGACCACGAATGTTTTACTGCGGAAGAAGCGTTGGAAAAACTTGGTTTCGGCATGAAAATCCTGATCCGTGAAGGTAGCGCGGCCAAAAATTTTGATGCTTTGGTTGGGTTGATGCACGAACATTCCGATCAAACTATGTTTTGCAGCGATGACAAACATCCGGATAGTTTGGTTGCTGGCCATATTAACCAGCTTTGTGCGCGAACCGTTGCTGCTGGCGTTCCAATTTTTAAGGTGCTAAAAACAGCATGTATCAATCCAGTTTCGCATTATCAATTGGACATTGGACAATTGCAAATTGGCGGCCCGGCAGATTTTATCCTTTTAAAAAATTTAAACGATTTTGAAGTTTTGCAAACTTATATCAACGGAGCATTGGTTGCCGAAAACGGTAAAAGTAAAATTGAAATACAGCCTTCAAAAACTATCAATAACTTTAATTGCCTAAAAAAAGCACCGGCAGATTTTGCTTTTCCGGCGGCAATTTCTTCCACAGAAAAACAAAAAGTTATGGTAATTGAAGCTTTGGACGGGCAATTGATCACCAACAAAATCGAAACAGAACTACCGGTAAAAAATGGTTTTGTTGAACCGGATTTGGAGAAAGACGTATTGAAGATTTGCGTTGTAAACCGTTATCATGAAGCACCAATTTCAAAAGCTTTCATCAAAAACTTTGGTTTGAAAACTGGCGCAATTGCTTCGTCTGTTGCGCACGATAGCCATAATATTGTAGCCGTTGGCGTAGATGACGAAAGCATTTGCAAAGCAGTAAATTTGATTATTGAAGCAAAAGGTGGCATCAGTTGTGTTGGAAATGATTTTGAGAAAATTCTGCCGCTGCCAATTGCCGGATTGATGAGTGCCGAAGATGGATACGAAGTTGCAAAAGCTTATACCGAAATTGATGCGTTGGCCAAACACTTGGGGTCTCAGCTCTCCGCCCCTTTTATGACGTTAAGTTTCATGGCTTTATTGGTGATTCCGCATTTAAAATTAAGCGATTTAGGTTTGTTTGACGGCGATGGGTTTAAACTGATCAACACTTAAAAACAGGTGGTAAAAGAAGCATTTGGTTTCTGTCATTTCGACCGAAGGGAGAAATCCTCTTCAAAGCAGTTGTTTTGGTTGAAAGAAAATTTCTCCCTTCGGATTGAAATGACAGCAAAACAGGGAAATTAAAAATGCCCGCGGATAGAGCCAAAAATTTCCTCATCATACAATTTCCTTAATTGCTGATGAATTTCTTTAGACAAAGGCGGAAGCTTAGACGCTTCAACATTACTTTTTACCTGCGAAACTTTGGATGCGCCGGGGATAACTGTAGTAACTTCGGGATGGTCTAAAATCCAACGGATTGCCCACGGTGCCAACTGCTCGTCCGGCATCAGGTTTTTGATTTTTTTGGAAAGCTTTACACCTTGTTTAAACTCAATCCCCGAAAAAGTTTCGCCGGCATTAAAAGCCTGGCCATCGGCATTAAAATTACGGTGGTCTTTCTCTTCAAACTGCGTGTTTTCGTCAAACTTTCCGCTGAGCAAGCCACTGGCCAAAGGCACACGAACGATAATTGCCACGCCTTTTGCCTTGGCTTTTTCAAATATTTCGTCGGCCACATGCTGCCTAAAAAGGTTAAAAATGATTTGTAATGAAGCCAAACCTTCCTGCTCTAAACAAAGCAGTGCTTCTTCCGTGGTTTCCACACTTGCGCCCCAATTCAAAATCAACCCTTCGTCTTTTAAATGCCGCAAATATTGAAACACTTTCCCGGCACGCATTTCTTCGGTCGGGATGCAATGCAACTGCTCCAAAAACAAATGCGATTGCCCCAAATGCCGCAGCGAGTCTTCTACCTGTTTCCGCATCAAATCGTACGAAAAATTTTGCGGCCATCCGTTTGCCGCATCCGATCGTCGGCCTAATTTTGTGGCTACATAAATTGGTTTGGTTTGTGTTTTCAAAAACTTCCCGATTAGTTTTTCGCTTACGCCCATTCCGTAAACATCTGCCGTATCAATAAAATTGCCGCCGGCATCAACATAAGCTTGCAAAATTTGCATGGCTTCTTCTTCGCCCACATTTCCCCAATCTGCGCTGCCCAATTGCCATGTGCCAAGGCCAACTTCGGCTATTTGTGTATTTTTAAAGTTCCTGTAATTCATACAAAGTAAACCTCAAATCCAGTTTTTTGATTTAGGTTAAAAAGAAAGAATCTTAATTTTTAACCGATAAAAGAAGCATTTAGGTTTTGATTAGGTAGAAGTTTCAATCCACTTTCTGGTAAAGCAAAAAATGCTGGATCGGTAGAAATTCATTTCGTTGGAACAATTTAAACCCGTTTGCCGCCAGTTCTTTGTTTGCCTGCACTACAGAAAGTTTGTGCAGTTCTTTAATTTCTATTTTAGGGTCTTCCGCCCGGTATTCCAGCAAAAGCAATTTTCCGCCCGGTTTTAAAGCCTTGTGCAAAGCCTGCAAAACTTCGTGCGGGTACAGCAATTCGTGGTAAACATCCACCATAATTGCCAAATCAACCGAAGCATCAGGCAAGTTGGGCGAAGTTTCTGACCCTTTTATCACCTGCACATTTTGCTGGCCCAGTTCTTTTTTCTTTTGGTTGAGGTAGCGGATAAACTCGTCCTGTACTTCAACTGCGTAAACTTTTCCTTGCGGTACTTTTTTGGCGATACGAAACGTGTAATAACCGGTCCCAGCACCAATATCGGCCACTACAGATGTAGCCGTTATCGGTAGTTTACTGATGGCCAAAGCGGTATTTTCTTCCTGCTGCCTGTTGTTCCGCTCAAGCCAGCCTGCCCCTGCCGCGCCCATTACAGCGGCAATTTCCCTTCCGAAATAAAACTTTCCGGTTCCGTCGGCTGTGGCTTCTTTGATGGTATAAACAGAATTTTGCTGCGTTTTAGTTTGGGCGCAAGCCGTAAGCACAGCAAAAAGAACCGGAAACAGAAATGCTTTTTTTACCATTGTTTTTTTCAGGTTGAACATGGTTGCTTAACAACAAAAACCAAAATTTGTGCCAGCGTTAAACAACTTAAAACATTAGAAAAACCAGCCGGAATTTTAATTTTAATAAAATGAGCCTTGTTTTTTGCAGAATTATACAAAACGAACAACTAATACTGCTTTTATCGTTACAAATCTTGTAAAAAGAACAACACAAATAATATATTACAATTTTTTTGGCCAAAATATAATAGCTTGCAGCACTAATTTTTGATATATCTTGTAATAATGAAAAAACCGTTACCATTTATCCTGCTGCTTATTGTAATGGTGGCCGCGCTGCTTTTTGGTTCTGTAGATTTGACCGATGTTAAAAACAGTAAAATTGATACCGGCGATACGGCTTGGCTTTTAATTTCTACCGCTTTGGTTTTGGTGATGACGCCCGGCCTTGCCTTTTTTTACGGCGGCATGGTCCGCAAAAAAAACGTGATTTCCACCATGTTGCAAAGCCTAGCCTGTATGGGCATGATTACCATTATTTGGGTGGTTTGCGGTTTTAGCCTGGCTTTTGGCGCTGATTTTCATGGCATTATCGGTAACCCGGCAACTTTTTTTATGATGAAAGGCACTTTGGGCAACCTTACATTTGCAACAATGCCAACCGTCCCGCTGATTTTGTTTGCCATGTTTCAGCTTAAATTTGCGGTGATTACGCCTGCTTTAATTACCGGTGCTTTTGCCGAACGCATCCGTTTCAACTCCTATCTTGTTTTTTTATGCCTTTTTATCCTGTTCATTTACGCCCCGCTGGCACATGCCACCTGGCACCCGGACGGGCTGATGTTTAAAGCCGGCGTTTTGGATTTTGCAGGCGGAACCGTCGTTCATATGTCTGCCGGTTGGGCCGCCCTGGCCTCTGCTTTATACTTAAAACAGCGCAATCAGCCCGACCATAATCCTGCCCGCATCAGTTATGTTATTTTAGGTACGGGCCTGCTTTGGTTTGGCTGGTTTGGTTTTAATGCAGGCTCTGCCGGTGGCGCCAGTGTTTTGGCCGCAACGGCTTTGGCCACCACCACCACAGCTTCTGCCGCCGCCGCCATGTCATGGATATTTTTTGATGTGATGCGAGGGAAAAAACCTTCGGCCATGGGCGCTTGTATCGGTGCGGTGGTTGGGCTGGTTGCCATTACGCCTGCTGCCGGTTATGTAACCATTCCAAATTCGCTGGTAATTGGTGTTTTTTCTGCTGTGGTTAGCAATCTGGTGGTTATCTGGCGTTCTAAAACCAGTATTGATGATACGTTGGATGTTTTCCCCTGCCATGGCGTAGGCGGAATGATGGGCATGCTCCTGACCGGAGTTTTTGCAAACAAAGCGGTAAACAGTGCAAACACAACCGGAAACGGGCTTTTTTACGGAGAAACCCATCTATTTTTTATACATATTTTGGCCTTGGTTGGCGTTTCAATCTTTGCTTTTGTTGGTTCGATGGTTTTGTTGCGCATTACCAACGCCATTACCCCGCTTCGTGTAAGTTTGGACGATGAATTGGTAGGTTTAGACCAAAGCCAGCACGACGAAGAACTTTAAAATTGCCTATACTTCTTTTATCGCATAAAAATCAGTGAAAGGTTGTTCATTTTAAGATCATTAATGTCATTAATCCAAATCTTTTTTCTGTAGTTTTTATTTAGTTTACCATTCTCTTAAAAAAACAATGGTTTTGTTTTTAAAATAAATCATTATCACAAACATATGCTGTTTTTAATGAGTGTTTTTAAAAAATTAATTGGTTTATAATAATAATTAAATAATTTGTCCGTAAATATTATATTTGATTTAAAAAAAACGGAACCAAGAATCATATAAAACAGCAAAATTAACAATGGCAGCAAAATTAGAATACATTTGGCTGGATGGCTACAAACCAACCCAAAGTTTACGTAGTAAAACCAAAATTGAAAAAGATTTTAGCGGAAAATTAGAAGATTGCCCTAATTGGAGTTTTGATGGCTCATCAACAGAACAAGCTCCGGGAGGTTCATCTGATTGTATCCTCAAACCCGTTTTTATTTGCGAAGACCCGCAAAGAAAAGACGGTTATTTAGTCATGTGCGAAGTTTTGACTTCGGATGGAAAAGCGCACCTTTCCAACGGCCGTGCTTTAATTGACGATAACGACAACGATTTTTGGTTCGGTTTTGAGCAGGAATATTTTCTGTGGAACCCGGAAACCAATAAACCATTGGGCTTTCCGGTAAATGGCTATCCTGCGCCGCAAGGCCAATATTATTGCTCGGTTGGTGCACAAAATGCTTTCGGCCGGGACATTGTTGAAGAACATTTAGACGCTTGCTTGGATGCCGGTTTAAATGTGGAAGGGATTAACGCTGAAGTTGCTGCCGGGCAATGGGAATTCCAGATTTTTGCAAAAGGCGCCAAAGAAGCCGGCGACCAAATTTGGATTGCGCGTTATTTATTAGAAAGGATTGGCGAGAAATTCGGTGTTTCCATCAATTGGCATTGCAAACCTTTGGGCACTTTGGATTGGAACGGTTCTGGTATGCACGCCAACTTCTCGAATACAACTTTAAGGACTGCAGGCAGCCAGGAAGCTTATGATAAAATTTGCGAAGCTTTCCGTCCGGTTGTGCCAGAACACATAGAAGTTTATGGTGCCGACAACGATAAACGTTTAACCGGCAAACACGAAACTGCTTCTATTTACGATTTCAGTTATGGCATTTCTGACCGTGGCGCTTCCATCCGTATCCCGCTCGCAACGGTAGAAAGGGGCTGGAAAGGATACCTGGAAGACCGCCGCCCTAATTCGGCCGCTGATCCGTACAAAGTTGCTGCGCGGATCATCAAAACCGTAAAATCAGTTGACATAAACGATAACACTGCGGCAATTGTAGAAGCCGAAATGGCCTGAGAATATTTTAAAATACTTTTAAAAGGCACAAGCTTTAGCAGTTTGTGCCTTTTTTATTGCCCTAAATTCGATGCTTCTTTTATTAGTGTTTTTTCATGATCGTCTATAAATAAACTGGTGATTCTGCGTAAAATAATTACACAACTACAACACTTATTTTCAGGAACCATCGCCTCTTTTTTGTTGATTTACAAAAGTTCTAACCATAATTAAGGTTTGATTGATCATGAAAAAGTTAAAAGATAAACTGACCCATTTTATCACTTTCAGGGTGATGAACAATGTATTGCTTGGCCTGGGCAAACTAATGAGGCCATTTTCCAAAGTCAGCAATGCGCCGGTGTTGCCCAACGAGGATTTTAAATGGGCCAAATCGCTGGAAGACAATTGGGAAGCCATTCGAAACGAACTATCGGCTTTGCTGCAACACGATGACCACTTGCCTAATATCGAAGACATCCAGCCGCAGGAGCAGGCACTGAACCAGGACAATAAATGGAAAACATTCTTTTTGTACGGTTTCGGCATCAAGTCGGAAAAGAATTGTGAGAAATGCCCCGTAACTACGCAAGTTTTAGAAAGCATTCCCGGAATGCTCACCGGTTTTTTTTCTATTTTATATCCAGGCAAACACATTCCGGCACACCGGGGAATTTTTAAGGGAATTGTAAGGACACATTTAGGCGTTATCGTGCCCGAAAGCACAAAATGCCGGATGCGGGTTGGCAATGAAATTATCAACTGGAAAAATGGCAAAGCGGTGTTTTTTGACGATACTTACAACCATGAAGTTTGGAACGAAACCGACAGCGTGCGTGTAGTTTTGCTAATTGATACCGTTCGTCCGTATAAATCCTGGGGGGCCAAAATCAACAACCAAATCATCAAAGGCATTACCGAATCTGTTTATGTAAAACAAGCATTTAAAAAGAACGAAGATTGGGAAAAAGCTTATTATAGTGTGTTTCCTTAAATTGATAAAACTACGTTGTTGCAATTGCAGTAAAAGAAGTCAACAGAAGTCAAGTCATAAAAAAGGTGTAGTTCCAATTGGAACTACACCTTTTTTATGACTAATATTTTAAATAAACCAACCTTGACTGATAATTCTAAAATACAAGAGTGAATTAATTTACTTGTAATACAAGCCCCAAAAATTCAACTTTCTAAAACAGCTACTCTTTAAACTTGTGCTGTTCTGTGCGTGTGATAATCTGCTGGTTCTTTAGAATCCCTGCCTTTTTTAGCACCGAAAGCACTGGCTGCAGCACCTAAAAGAATTCCGAAAAAAGTATACAAAGCACCTTTGGAAGTTGCAGAAGCAGCATCATCAGCAACTTCTCTGGCTTTTTGTTCTACCTGGTCTTTGTTTTGGTTAACTGCACCAACCAATTTCTGGCTGTCAGCTTTTAATTGGGCAGTACTTGTAGTATCATAAGTATTTTTAACAGCTTTCTTAATATCAGGGGCTTCTGTAGAAATTGCTTTTCCAACTACATTGCCTGCCCCACCAATCATACTACCTGCTCCACCTATAATACTGCCTAACGCGCTTGTTAAAAAGTAAAAAGTTAAAATAAACATTAACCCGCTAACCAATAAACCATGAATAACGCTTTCTGAAGTATGCTTGTCTTTTGCCAAACGTCCGGCTACCCAGCCACCTAGAAAAAGTGAAATCAGCATGGTAACCACATACCAAATGCCTGAACCAATTGCAAGCCCTGTTCCGGGCGTGTTATGGTTAGTGGCATCAACAGTACCTAAACCAATAGCCAAACCTAAAAGCGTAAGGGCAAGCTGAATAAAAATAGCGATAATAACGCCGGCAATAACCGCTGCCCAACTGATACGCTGGTGTGGGGCCGAAGACCGGATAATTGTTGAAGATGAAGCATTGCCTTCACCATAATTTAAATTGCTTTCCATAATAAAATTGTAATTAAAGTTTGTAGTAAACTTATAAACAAACTTAAATCAGGCGATAAAGTTTATATTATCATGAAATAAATGAAGTTGTAGTATAATCAGTAATGACGTTTTGCCAGATTTTTTTCTCAAAAAGAAAAATCTTCTATGAATTTTACAACTCGGATCAATGCTTAATCCACAACTGACATACTTCTTTTACCCCTACTTTTTTAGTGTCAAAACCACGACACTCAATGGCGGCAATTCGGCCACTAACTGGTCGCCCTGCTTTTTTGCACCGTTAAAAACAGTAACTTTTATTTTAGAAGGATTGTCGAAAGAGTTATAATCGGTAAACTTTGCCGAAGTAACCATCTGACCTTGCACGCTTTTCCAGTCAACATCCTGCAAAGCAGTACTAACGGTGATTTTATTTGTTGGGTCCAAATTCACAAAAGAAATATGCACCACGCCGCTGCTATCACGCGAAGCGGAAGCATTAACGGCAGGAACGGTTATGCCATCAATCGTATAATCCGGAGATTGAATAGCAATTGGCAGCAAAGTTGCATCCTGATGTACCTGGTACAAATCAAAAACATGGTAAGTTGGCGTCAGGATCATTTTTTCCTTTTGAGTAAGCACCAGGGATTGCAGCACGTTTACCGTTTGCGCCAGGTTTGCCATTTTTACCCGGTCGGCATGGTTGTTAAAAATATTTAATGTCGTTCCGGCAATCAGTGCATCGCGCATACTGTTTTGCTGGTACAAAAACCCCGGGTTTGTTCCTGGTTCTACATCTGTCCAAACGCCCCATTCGTCCACCACCATCGCTACTTTTTTCTGCGGGTCGTACTTGTCCATTATGGCGCCGTGCTTGGTTACCAATTCGTCCATCTGCAAACAATTGCGCATTGTGGTAAGGTATTCTTTCTCCTCAAATTGGGTTGCAGAACCTTTTTTGCCCCAATTGCCCGTTGGGATGGTGTAATAATGCAGCGACAGGCCCCAGGGGCGCGTACCGATATTCTTCATCACAACTTCGGTCCAGTTAAAATCAAAACTGTTGGCACCGCTGGCAATTTTTTTCAATGGTGCACCCGGATAATTTCTGGCATAAGTAGCATAACGCCGGAACTGGTCGGAATAAAACTCTGGTGTCATTTCCCCGCCGCAGCCCCAGCTTTCATTCCCAACGCCCCAAAAACTTACTTTATAGGGTTTGGGATGCCCGTTTTGTGCCCGTAAAGCAGCCATCGGGCTAACACCGTCAAAGTTTAAATATTCTACCCATTTAGACATTTCTTCTACCGTTCCGCTGCCTACGTTGGCAGAAACATAAGGCTCGCAATGCAGCAATCCGCATAAATCCAAAAATTCATTTGTGCCAAAACTATTGTCTTCGGTAACGCCGCCCCAATTGGTGTTTACCATTTTTGGCCGCTGGTTTCTCGGGCCGATGCCATCGCGCCAATGGTACTCATCGGCAAAACAACCACCGGGCCAGCGCAGGTTTGGGATATGGATTTTTTTCAACGCTGCTACAATATCCAACCGGATGCGGCCTTTGTTCGGGATTTTTGAATTTTCCGAAACCCAAAACCCATCGTAAATACTTCGGCCTAAATGTTCTGAAAACTGGCCGTAAATATGCCTGCTGATTTGCGTTTTTGCACCTTTGGCGTTTAAAATTGCCTGTGCGGTTTGCTGGCCAAATGCCTGGCCAAACAATAAAAAGAATAGCGCAATGATGAATAGATGTTTTTTCATGAGATGGTTTTATGGTTATGATGCTTCTTTTATCGGGTAAAATTAGGTGCGTACTTGCAGATGTTTGATTGCTTTGTTTTAAAAATGCCAGTTATCAATACTGTTTTTATCGGCTCTTTTTCATTGAAACAAACTGTCGGACAAATTGCTGTTGATTTTTGCATCCGTAACTTTCAATTCAATATTTTCGCCAAAAAACGAACTTTTAACGTCGTACGGGATTTTGATCCCGTTGCCTGCGTTTCGGTAATCGCTGTAATCATAAACGGTTGTTAAACCGGCACTCGTCCTCACTTCCCTGATTTTTAAATCATTGGCCAAAGCATAATAAGCTTTGGTGATATTGCCGTTTGCCGAATTGATGGTGATGAGATAAGCGGGCTGCTCGTTTACCATAACTACTGTTGGAAGTAAAACCGCGTTGTTGCCATATTGCAATTCCGGAAAAATGTTGCCTGATTGTTTGATCTGCGCTTTATCGCTCAGCGTTAATTGTATGGGCTGGTTGTTTTGCAATGTTTTGACGCTGTCCCGGTTGACAACCGTATGCCGTGTAACATTATAAGCCGGAATGCTTAAATCCTGCACATATTTGTCCGGCATTTTGTATTTGTTCACCGTTTGCACTTGCACGCCCTGCACCATGCCGGTAGAATTTATGGTGATGTCCCTTACATTCCTCACCTTTTCTGCACCGCCAATGGCGTTCAAATATTTGCCGACAACGGTTTCGGCCGTCGTTCCGCCCGGCATCGTAATACCGCTGAAAGTATTGTTGTCCGGGTCAACATCGGGCAAAATATGTTCCGGGTCTATCACCGCCAAATTTATTTTTGAGGTTGAAGGATAACTGAAAGTCCAGGTTCCGCCCCGCTGCCAAATTTCGGCAGGCAAATGCACGGTATTGCTTTTGCCGTTTTCTTCTTTTACAAAAACCGTAACCGGCAAGGCCATTTCGCCCAGGTTTTCTATCGTAATCAATGCTCCTTTTGCCGCATCTTTTTTATCCACATAACTGATCCCTTTTACAGCCTGGTCCAGTTTCCAGGTGGTAAAAAACCATTCTTTCCAAAACCAGCTCAAATCTTCTCCCGAAGCATTGTCCATGGTATGGAAAAAATCCCAAGGCGTTGGATGTTTAAAAGCCCAGCGTTTGATGTAAGTCCGAAAAGCGTAATCAAAACGCTGCCTGCCTAAAATCTGCTCGCGTAAAATCATCAAACCTAAAGCAGGTTTATTGTAAGCGGCCTCGCCCAAAAAAGATGCTTGCAAAACATCCGGCGTGTTCATAATTGCTTCAGCTTCCGGCCCAAAAGCAGCAATTGCACTGGTGGCTTCCACATCGGGTTTAACATAATACTCGCCTTTGTTAAACTGCTGCTCGTCCACCTGGTTGATAAACGTGTTGAAACCCTCGTCCATCCAGGCGTATTTGCGTTCGTTGGAACCCACAACCATCGGGAACCAGTTGTGGCCAAATTCGTGGTTGGTTACTTCCCACAAATCTTTGCTTCGGCTGGCGGCATCGCAAAAAACAATGCCCGGGTATTCCATACCGGTAACAATGCCGCCAACATTGGTTGCTGTTGGATAGGTAAATTCAAACCATTGGCGCGAATCCATTTCGATGCTGGCCTTTACATATTCGGTTGACCGTCCCCAGGCTTCCCGGCCACCGCTTTGAATCGGGTAAACGGATTGTGCCAATGCTTTTTTTCCGCTTGGCAAATTGATGCGTGCGGCATCCCAAACAAAAGCATTGGAAGCTGCCCAAGCCACATCACGTGAGTTTTTGCAGAAAAAACGCCAGGTTAAAGTTGGTTTTTTAAAAGCGTTGGTTTGTTTGATCACCTCCGAAGACTCCCTTATAAAAACTGTTTTATCACTGTTTCGGGCGTGTGTCAGCC
>CAXTKQ010000046.1:23162-26556 GCA_964244955.1 uncultured Sphingobacteriaceae bacterium
GCTTAATACCGTGGGCGATAAAACTTCTGCCGCATTTAGCAACTCTCCCGAACCAACCAAAATCAGGTTTGAAGGCGCGGTAATGGTATAATTGTAGTTCCCGTAATCTAAATAAAACTCGGAAGCGCCTAAATACGGAATGGTGTTCCAGCCCGAAACATCATCGTAAACTTCCATCCGCGGATACCATTGCGCAATTTCATAAATCCAGCCGTGGTTGGTTTTGATTCGGCCCATCCTGTCGGTCCCGTTTTGCGGGATTTCAAAATTGTAATCAATTTTGATTTGGATTTTGCTGCCCGATGCTTTCAACGAATCGCGCAGTTTGATTTGCATCCGCGTATCCGTAATTAAATAATTGGCTGCTTCTGATTTTCCGTTCCAAGTCAGCGTAACGTTTTTTATTACATCGCCTTGCGTAAAAGCTTTGTTGGCAAAACGGCCTCCGGTTACCGGCGTGGTGGCTTCGGCGCGCGAATCCTGCCGGTAAATATTCTGGTCCAATTGCAGCCACAAAAAAGGCAAAGCATCCGGGCTGTTGTTGGTGTAGGTGATAATGGTGCTGCCCGAAACCTGGTTTTTTACCGTATCCAACGAAACACTGATCTGATAATCGGCACGGTTTTGCCAATACCGTGCAGTTGGCGCGCCGCCAGCCGTACGAAACTGGTTGCCTTTATCGGTATAAAACAAAGGGTCGAAAACTTTATGCTGATCGTATTTGCTGATTGCAATGGGCATAATTTGCGCGCTGCTGTTTTGCCTGCCAGCCCACAACAAAAAAAGGGCGGTAAAAACAGTATGGAATTTCTTCATTATAAATGCTGGTTTAGGAAGCGTTTTAATTGGTTTTTGTATGATAAAAGAAGCATTGCCGCGAATTGTTCTGCTGCCATCAAGGAGAAATTTGTTTTTGCAGCTTGTGTTGTCCGAACATATCACAAAAAAGCTAACCCCAAAAAAACAGGCTTTAAATAAAAGCTTAAATTACTTTTTATTTAAAACCTGTAAAAACTTTTTTTGGGACGCAGAACCACACCAATTTTATGCCGGTAAAAGAAGCATCAGTCGCAGTTGTATTCTGAGCGGGGGTCTTCGGGCAAAATCTCCATTTCCGGGTAACCGATGTATTTGGCATACCATTGGATGGCCGAAGCCATATCCAAAGCATCTTCTGCTTTGATATTCATGGTTTCGAAAGCAAGCGGGCTGCCGCGGTCATCGGCATACAATTGAATCTCGTCGGGGTCTGGTTTAAAATCAACTTCATTCAAACAATGAACCCTGATCCTCAGGTCAGTATCGCGCGAGCGGATAATGTCCCGGCAGGCATCCTTTGGATCTTTCACTAAAAAATATACGTTGCGGTTCATACCAACTCAAGATGAAAGATAAAAAAATCAGTTCCGGCAAAAGTGTAATTGTATTTAAGAACAAAAAACCCGAAAAAAGTTGTATGCAAATTGCAAAAATTATTTTGGGGGGCGGTTTTTACCGCTGCAGCCGTTATGCACATGCTTCTTTTAGCACCTAAATTTTGTTGAAGTTTTTGATTGGATTACGCTTTTCTCAGCAAAACCTGATGGAAAACATTTAATCCTTGCGTACCTTGTCAACTTTAACTTTATACCCGCTTTGACAACTGATGGAAACCAAAACCGAACTGAAACTTGCCGTATTGATTGATGCCGACAACGTGCCGTATGCCAACGTAAAAGAGATGTTTGAGGAGATTGCCAAGTACGGCACGCCTACGTTTAAGCGCATTTATGCCGATTGGACCAAGCCAACGGTTTCGGGCTGGAAAAACGTTTTGCTGGAAAATGCCATTACGCCGGTCCAGCAATACAGTTATTCTACTGGGAAAAATGCAAGCGACAGCGCGTTGATTATTGATGCGATGGATATTTTGTACACCGGCAAAGTAGATGGTTTTTGCATCGTTTCCAGCGACAGCGATTTTACACGGTTGGCCACCCGCCTGCGCGAAGCCGGTATGAAAGTGATTGGCATCGGCGAAAAGAAAACCTTAAACCCGTTTATCGTTGCTTGTGATAAGTTTATCTACCTCGAAATTTTAAAACCCGAAACAGCCGCACCCGAAGAAAAAAAGGGCGGTAAAAGAAGCACCAAAAGCAGTACGCCAAAAGCCAACAAAAACGCGTTGAGCAAAGTTGACCAGGGTTTGATTAAGCTGATTACCGACAGCATTGTGGATTTGGCCGATGAAGAAGGCTGGACTTTTTTGGGCGAACTGGGCAATTTAATGCTGAAAAAGAAACCCGATTTCGACCCGCGCAATTACGGCTACACCAAAATGCTGGCCTTAATTAAAAGCCTGAACCAATTTGAGATTGACGAACGAGATACGGGGAAAAATCATATCAAGCATATTTATGTGCGGAAGAAGTAGGAAAAAATACTTGTCAAACTAATTGGTAAATCTCTTATAATTTTATATAGGATATTTTAAAACTACATTGACTATTAAATCTTCTATAAAATATAATGCTTTGCTTTTAGGAAGTTGAATATTAGAAGGATGAGCGTATGAATTTCGAATACTTAATTTAGCATCTAAAATCTTTCTAACGTCATTTGAAATAATATTTGCACCTCGGCAAGCTTCAATAAAAACACTTTCTTTAATATCTCCAAAATCATCTTTCAATAATATTGTTTTAGAGTTATTCATGCGTCTTAGTGCATTAATAAAATCTCTAAGATTATTCTTCATAACAAATTCAAAGAGATGATCTAATGTTAAAAGCCAAACCATAATTATAGAAGCTCGGTATGCTTCAATTTCAAATGTTTTGATTGCTTCCTCTAAAAATTCTTTTTGATTTATGTTTACCACTTTTGGCAATAAACTTCTCAAACTATTTATCAACTCAACTTTTGGTGTATCTAAAACAATGTTCTTGCTGATAAATTCGCTTCTCGTTCTAGTTAAAGAATAATAAGAGTTTGATTTTAAAAATTTGGGGGAGTTACCTTTAAATTTCTTGGAATTGTCTAATAGATATTTATTTATATTAGAGTATGGAGGAATACTAAGGGTTATAAAACATTGTTCAACATCTTTTGATTTAACATTACTCATTCCTGAAAAGTTTACAAGATAATACAAGAAGTAATCTATCATTTCAGAAGATTTCAAACTGTTGAAATCTATAATTTTAGCAGTATAATCATCAAGATTTACTATCATCAGATCTTAAAATTTCGTGTTCCATATCATTAATTCCAGTTCTTGTTACTTTCAAATCATTACTGTTTGAAGTATCAATCCAGCCTTTTAATCTTTTTGTATCACTTAAAGTTTGTGGAAATTGTGGAATTTTTAATTTTAGATGTCTGTAGCAACTATAAACATGATCAGTTGTAACAT
>CAXTKQ010000047.1:0-19558 GCA_964244955.1 uncultured Sphingobacteriaceae bacterium
ATTGGGCATAAATGGGCTCCAGTTGATAGGTTTCACATAAAAAAAACCTAAAACAATAACGCCAACAACTACGGCAATTTTCAGCATCACCATTGCGTTGGTTGCTTTTTTGGTTTCCTTAATGCCGGTATAAACCAGCCAGGTGATGATGAAAACAATAAACAAAGCAGGAATATCCGCAATGATTTTTAAACCGCCAATTTGCGGCGCGCTCGTCCAAGCTGATGCTGCCAACCGGACGTTTTCATCAACCGCGCCGCCTGCTGCTTTCAGTTTTTGCAATTGCTCAAACCCGCGATAGGCCGACAAATAATCCATGGTTAAAAACCCGGGAATATGGATGTGGAAACCTTCCATCAAATTGGTAAAATATTTGCTCCAGGAAATAGCCACGGCAATGTTTCCGATGGCATATTCCATCAACAAATCCCAACCGATAATCCATGCGATCAGTTCGCCAAAAGAAGCATAAGCATACGTGTAGGCACTGCCCGAAACTGGTATCCGCGAAGCAAATTCGGCATAGCACAAAGCCGAAAAGCCGCAGGTAACGGCCGTAATCACAAACAAAATAGAAACGCCCGGCCCGCCGTCATAAGAAGCTACGCCGATGGTCGAAAAAATGCCTGCGCCGATAACGGCCGCAATGCCCATAAAGGTTAAATCTTTGGTACGCAGTACTTTATTTAATTTTCCTCCGCCGCCTGCGTGTTCACTGTCTCCATAGCCGGCAGCAAGGTCTTCAAGAAGTTTAGAAACTGATTTTTTGCGGAATATACTTTTGTTCATTTACCGTATTATTGCGTTTTCACTTTGACCAAACTTATCAAAAAATAACTACAATAAAAGTTTGAAAGCTTTAAATTGAACGAATGAAAGTTAAGTTATCCGAATTTTTGCATAAAATCAGTCCGCTTTTGTATCCATATTTGGTTTTGCTGGCGTTTTGTGTTTTGCTGATGCTGGTTTTTACCAAAGAAGAAATTTATTTTGCCATCAACCATATCCATACTGCTTTTGCCGATGTTTTTTTTGAAAACCTCACCAATTTGGGCGATAGTTTGGGCTGTACCGTCATCGCCATCATCGTTTTTTTAATTAATTTTAGAAAGGGGTTTTTGCTGGCGACAAGTTATATCATCAGCTTTATCATTTCTCAAACCATCAAACATTTGGTAAAAGCGCCACGGCCGCACTTGTTTTTTGCCAAAAAACTAAGCGGGATTTATTTGGTAAAAGGCGTAACAATGCTGGATACCAACAGCTTTCCGTCCGGCCATTCGGTTTCTGCGTTTACGGCCGCTTTGGTTTTAACTTATGTGGCCAAAAAGAAATGGTGGGGGTCGTTCATGCTCATTTTTGCCGTTTTAATTGCCTACTCGCGCATGTATTTGAGCGAACATTTTTTGATTGACGTAACCGCTGGTTCCGCTTTGGGGATTGTAGTTACTTCAATTTGGCTGTTTTGGATTGACCGGCAACCGTTTTTGCAATCGCCCAAGTGGGACAAAGGGATTTTTGGAAGAAGCAAAAGCCAATCAGCCTAAGTTATTTAACTGTTGCTCTGCCTTTTCCAGCACATCCAAAACCTGCTGTAACCGCACTTTAGGATAATCTTCCAAAAAAGCTTCGGTGCTGCGGCCGGCTTTCAAATAGTTAAAAAAGATAGAAACGCTGGTAGCCGTTCCGGCAAAAACAAGTTCTCCGTTTTGGGTTTCGATGGATGCCGATGCTGTTGAAGCCATAAGTTTTGGGATTGAAGGTTTTGTTTTTCGTAAAAGAATATCCAAAGCAATACTAAAAAAACACCGGTAAAAACAGCATTGGCTAACAAACCAACATACTGTTTTTACCGGGCAAAAATTGCTGAAGTGTTAGATTTTCTCCATTTCTGCTTTTACAAAGGCGGCCAGTTCTTTTACATATCCGGCACTGAAATCAAATTTGATGCCGGCTGTTTCGTAAATTTCTTTGATGGTTTTGGTGTAGCCCAGTTTCAACGCATCCAAATATTGCTGCAAACCTTTTTCAGGGTTTTCTTTGTAATTTTTCCAAACCGCAATTGCGCCCAATTGCGCCATACCGTATTCAATGTAATAAAATGGGACTTCAAAAATATGCAATTGCTTTTGCCACAGGTTTTGTTCGGCTTCGCGGTGTTCGCTCCAATCTACAAAACCGGCACCAAACTGCTCGTAAATTTGCGTCCAAGCTTCGGTCCTTTGCTCCGAAGTATGATCCGGATTGGTATAAATCCAATGCTGAAACTGATCAACCACGGCAACCCAGGGCAGCGTTTTCAATACATCAAAAAGCTGGTCGCGTTTGGCGCGCTTCAAATCTTCTTCGTTTTCAAAATAAACATTCCAGTTATCCATGGAAATCAACTCCATTGACATCGAAGCCAGTTCTGCCACTTCGCTCGGGCAATGTTTAAAATCGTTCAGCTCTAAATTCGCAGTTAAAAAAGTATGGATTGCGTGTCCGCCTTCATGCACCATCGTAGTCAGATCACGAAAAGTTCCCGCCGAATTCATGAAGATAAAAGGCGCACCGGTTTCGGCCAGCGGATAATTGTAACCGCCGGGCGCTTTGCCTTTTCGGCTTTCCACATCAAACAAACCGTATTCGCGCATCGTGTTTAATTTCTCGCCCAAATCCGGGTTGATGTTGTTGAAGCAACGGATGGATTTTCCGATCAGTTCTTCGCCGCTATGAAAAGGTTTTAAAGCCGGTTTTCCCGAAATATCAACTTCGGTGTCCCAAGGTTTTAACGTTTCCAAACCCAAAGCTGCTTTGCGTTTTTCGGCCTGTTCGTGCAAAATCGGGACAATTTCGGTTTCAATCGCTTCGTGGAATTTGTAGCAATCGTGCGGCGTATAATCAAACCGGCCCAACGCCTGGAACATATAATCGCGAAAGTTTTCGAAACCGGCATTCAAAGCAACCTGGTGGCGTACTGTTTTTAGGTG
This sequence comes from uncultured Sphingobacteriaceae bacterium, assembly GCA_964244955.1. Lineage (GTDB taxonomy): Bacteria > Bacteroidota > Bacteroidia > Sphingobacteriales > Sphingobacteriaceae > Mucilaginibacter_A. The sequence continues at coordinate 2,973 of CAXTKQ010000047.1, forward strand.
GTTAAAAAGCGTATCAAGCTGGTCTTTGTCCTGCAAACGGCGGAACGTGATTTTCTCCCAAACCTGCTGGCGTTTCTCCCGGTTCTGGTCTTTCAAAAATACCGCGGCCTGCTCCAGCGTGTATTCTTTCTCGTCAATAAAAACCGACATGGCACCGGTTATAGATTGATATTTTTGCTGTTCTACCTGCAGTTCAGTTTGCAAAGGGATGTTTTCTTCGCGGAACAATTCCAACGATTTCTTGATCCCGCGCAGCAAAATGAAATATTTTTCTCCGTTCAACTGCTCTTTAAACGGACTGTCCATCAGCTTTTTGTTCAAATCGTTATTTAGCGGCGCAATTTTCGGTTCGATTTCGGTTGCAAAATATTGGAAACTTTGCAGCAATTCTTCATTCGTGGTATCGCAAGTCATGCGGATGTAGCGCCAGGCAAAATCCTCTTCCAACGCCGCTTCCAGTTCGCTCCGGTCGCGCAGCCATTGTTCCAGGTCTTCAACCGAATAGATGCTGCGGTTTTGCAGTTCGGTAAAAATTGGTTCCAGGTTTTCCCATTTGATTTCTAAGTTTTGGGGGATATATTTTTTCTCTTTTTTGAGGATCATTTTTGGCAGAATTAAGCTGCAAATTTAGCTAAATCCTGTTTGTCAAAATCAATCATGTAAAAGAAGTTATTTGCAGATTGGATAAAACCCAATCCTATGCCTTAAAAACAGTATCCTTCAATTCCCTCATTCCGTCTTTATAAGTAGTAGCTTTTACTTTAAAAAACGTATTAAACTTTGTCGAATCAAACACATAATCATGATCGTACTGATAAAACATTTCTACAGCCCCAGCACTGTTTTTATCAAAAATACCTATTAAACGAAGCATCAGTTTATTGATAGCATAAAATTTAGGCTGGGTTTGAAAAACTTTTGCCGCCAGTTCTATCAACTGTTTTCCGGTGAGGGTAGGAGCGGTTGGCGCGTGCCAAATTTGGTTATCGCTTTGCGGGTTTTGCCCTAATAAAAACAGTGCGCGGCCACAATCGGGTACGTAAGTGAAAGCGTGTAAGCGTTTTGGATTGCCCAACCAAATTGCACTTTGCTTTTTGGCGAATTTGGCTAATACCAATGAATCAAAAACACTATTTGTGGATTTCCCTGCGCCATAAAAATCAGCAGCACGTAAAATGCTGGCGCGGATGTTTCCGGCTTTTACTTCATCCATTAAGGTTGTGGCTACTTTTGCGCGGATTTCCCCTTTTACGCTGGATGGATGATAAGGCGTTTCTTCTGTCATTTTGCCTTTAACCAAGCCGTACATATAAACATTGTCAAAAAATATAAGCCGTGCACCGGTTTGTTTTGCTGCATCAATTACATTTTGGATGATTACCGGCCATTGTGCTGCCCAAATCTTTTTATCGTATTTTAAACCGGCACACAAGTAAATAACGGATGCTTCTTTTACTGCCGAAAAAACTTCATCCTGATTCAATAAATCAGCTCGTTGCCAGGTTACATTCTCGGAAGTTGCAATTTGTTTCCTGCTAACTAATCTTACTTTTTCATTCGCTTTGACTAATTCTTTGGTTAACGCATTGGCTACCGGTCCGCCTGCTCCTAATATTACATGCATCGTTTTGTGTTTTGGGTTGATGCAAATTTAGCTGCCGTAAAAAGCAGAAAACTTTAACAAAAGATAAGAAAAAATAGGTGGTAAAAGAAGCATCAGGCTTTGGCTTCCACCAAAAAAATCCTTTTCCTAATCCGCGACAGCGAAACCGGTGTAACACCTAAATATTGCGCAATGTAATGTTGCGGAATGCGCTGAAGATAATTTGTGCCGCTTTGCAGTAATTTCAAATACCTTTCTTCCGGTGTTTTAATGATAAAATCAGCTACACGGTCTTCATAACAGCAAATTAAATATTCAGCTATTAAACGGCCAAAACGTTCCATTTTATAAGCAAGCTTTTCGTTTTTCAACATTTGCTGCAAAGCGGTATGCGTAAAAACAACTAACTGAGTTGGTTCTAAAGCCTGAATATAAGTAATGCTTGGCTGTTGGGTTACAAAGCTTTTATAAGAACTGACGAACTCGTGGTCCAAACAAAAATAGCTTGTAATTTCTTCGCCGTCTTTTACATGATAAATGCGTACAGAACCCGAAATAATAAGCCCAACTTCGTTAGAAATCTGACCAGCTTCAATAAAAAACGCTTTCTTTTTTAAAGTTTTATATTGAAGGTGCTGCTGGAAAAGTTGCCATTCCTCATCTGTAAATACAACCAGTTTTTCAAGTTGCGTACGAAAGGTTTGAAAAGCCTGATTTAGCGTATCCATAACCGGTCAATCAAAAAGAAAACTGCAAAAACAACGCTGGCAATGCCATTAGTCGTCATAAAAGCAAAGTTTACGCGGCTCAAATCATGCGGTTTTACCAAACTGTGCTGGTAGATTAGCATCGAACAAAAAACCATTAAACCGACATAATACGGCCAGCCAACTGGTGTCAAAAAGATTGGCAGGATTACAAATATGGCCGATAAAACATGCAAAAAAGTAGAAAGCTTTAAAGCATTTTCTTTTCCTAAAAAAACCGGAATAGAATGCAGTTTTTCTTCGCGGTCAAAATCTTCGTCCTGCAGGGCATAAATAATATCAAAGCCGCTAACCCAGCATAATACCGAAGCGGAAAACAAAATCGGCAAACGTGCAAATTCCCCTGTAACTACCAAATAAGCACCAATAGGGGCGAGGCTCAAACCTAAACCTAAAACCAAATGGCACAAAAAAGTAAAGCGTTTGGTAGCACTATAACCCAAAACTACGAGCAAGGCAACCGGCGATAAATAAAAACAAAGCGGGTTGATAAACCAGGTCGTCAGCATAAAAAGCAGGCAATTGGCAATGGTAAAAGTTAAAGCTGCTTTTGCGCTGATCCTTCCGGCCGGAATATCCCGCACTTTGGTACGTGGGTTTTTGGCATCAATTTCCCGGTCTAAATAACGGTTAAAAGCCATGGCCGCGCTTCGGGCAAAAACCATACACAGCAACATCAATGTTAATTTCAACCATGAAAAAACATGGTTGGTGGTGGTTACTGCCAGAAAAAAGCCGATAAAAGCGAACGGCATGGCAAAAATGGTATGCGAAAAAGTAACGAGGGAAAAGTATTTTTTCATTTGAAAGGGAAACTAATCTTTATCCGGCTGATAAATTGAAACGTCTTTTACATCAAACTTTTGGTTGATCTCGCCAATAAAGTTTAAAATTTCGTCGCGCCCGGTTTGCAGTTCGGCAGAAGTGATAAAATGTTGAGGAACTTCTTCAAATAAGGTCAACATCGCACGCCGAAATTTGTCCACGTTTTGGTCGGTTTTTACTTTGCCCTGTTTATCGGCTTTGGTAAAAGCGATGACGAACGGAATGCCGCGTTCGCCCAGCCCAGCGCAAAACTCCAAATCAATTTTTTGAGGTTCTAAACGGCTGTCAATCAATACAAAAACGCATTGCAGGTTTTCCCGTTTTTCCAAATAATTGCGGATATACTTGTTCCATTCTTCCTTTTTGCTTTTCGAAATCCGCGCGTAACCGTAACCTGGCAAATCAACCAGATACCAATTTTCATTAATCAAAAAATGATTAATCAATTGCGTTTTGCCCGGCGTTTGCGATGTTTTGGCCAAACCTTTTTTGCCCGTCAGCATATTGATCAAAGAAGATTTGCCGACGTTGGAACGGCCGATAAAAGCATATTCTGGTTTTACAGGCAGCGGCAGTTTGGACATTTGCGTGTTGCTGCAAATAAATTCGGCAGATTTGACAATCATAAAACAAAGATAAAGGTTTTGTGGCTTATTATTTGATGTTTAAACATCTATACTAAAATTACAGTTATGGAATATCAAATCCCGGCCCAAACACGCATTGGCCACGTACATTTAAAAGTAAGCAACTTGCAGCGTTCGTTGGATTTTTACTGCGGCTTGCTCGGTTTTGAACTGATGACAATGTACGGCGACCAGGCGGCTTTTGGTTCTGCGGGCGGTTATCACCATCACATCGGTTTAAATACCTGGCAAAGTAAAAATTCGCCTCCGGCACCGGAAAGGGCGCCGGGATTGTACCATACGGCAATTTTATATCCGGAAAGAAAAGACCTGGCCGCTATTTTAAAGCGTTTGGTTGATGCAAATTATCCTTTGACCGGCCTTTCTGATCATGGCGTTTCGGAAGCAGTTTATCTGGACGACCCCGACAAAAACGGCGTGGAACTGTACTGGGACCGGCCGCGGGAACTGTGGCCAAAGGATGAAAACGGCGACATTGCGGTGTTTACCAAAAGGTTGGATGTGGAAGGCTTGCTGGCACTTGTCGTTTAGCCGATGCTTCTTTTAGCACCTATTTTTTTGCATCTTTGAAACATCAGTATGAACAAAACGATTACGCCTTACCAAAACCAGGCCACCAAGAAAGAACAAGTGGCGGATATGTTCAACAATATTTCCAAGACTTACGATTTCCTCAACCATTTTTTATCCGTTGGGATTGATATTATCTGGCGGAAAATTGCGATCAACGAACTGAAAAAAGACCAACCGCAACTGATTTTGGACGTAGCAACCGGAACCGGTGATTTTGCTTTCGAAGCCATCAAGATCCTCAACCCAAAAAAAATAATTGGTGTTGATATTTCGCAAGGCATGCTCAACATCGCCCAAAAAAAGATAGATAAAAGAAGCATGTCGAACCGTTTTGAAGTTCGTTTGGGCGATTCGGAAAAGTTGTTGTTTGATACGGATACTTTTGATGCCGTTACCGTTGCTTATGGTGTCCGTAATTTTGAGAATTTGGAAGCCGGGCTGGCCGATATGTTCCGCGTGTTAAAACCAAGCGGAAAAGCGGTTATTTTAGAGTTTTCCAAACCGAGAATCTTCCCGGTTAAACATTTGTACAATTTTTACTTCAATTATATTACGCCTTTTATCGGTAAAGTTTTTTCTAAAGATGCGCGTGCTTACAGTTACCTGCCCGAATCTGTTGCCGCGTTTCCGGATGGCGAACGTTTTACCAGCCTAATGCAGAAAGTAGGTTTCAAAAATACCAAACAACGGCCGCTGGCGTTTGGGATTTGTTCTGTTTACACCGGCGTTAAATGAAGATTAAGTACATACTGTTTTTAGGCATGTTTTTTTTGGCTTCCCCTATTTTTGCTCAGCGCGTGGTGCAGGCCTGGGCAGGCGGCGCAGACCAAAACGCTTTTTCTTTCGGCTACACTTTTCAGTACGTCAACTCTTCCTACAAAATCTTAAAAAAGCCAAACTGGCGCACGCCGTATTACGACCAGGGAACGAACCGCAACGTAACCGACTCTTTAAACAGCATTACTTCGCCTGGCACGGCCGGTTTTGCCCTGGGTTTTTTGGCACGGTACAGCATAACCGATAATTTTGAAGTACGCTTGACGCCAACTTTGGTTTTTGCAGACCGAACAATGAGCTATCAATACCGGACACAGGATTTGGCGCCCGACAAAAACCAAGTGGTTTCGACAACGCAAGCCGAGTTTCCGCTCGAACTCAAACTAAAATCCAACCGTTTGGGCAACTTTCGCGCTTACGTTTTGGGCGGCGTAAAATATGCTTACGGCATTGGCAACCAAAGTAAAACCAATGAAGCTGATTTGGCACCGCTGGAAAGGAAGCTCAAAAATGTGCCCAATTTTTCTTCTTATGTCGCTGGTTTTGGTTGCGATATTTACCTGGAATATTTTAAACTTTCGCCCGAAATTAAACTGTCCAACTCGTTTGGCAGCGTTTTATATCCCGAAAACCATCCTTACGCTAGCCCGCTCGAAAAACTATACCTGCATACAATTGTGTTTAGTTTGATTTTTGAATAAAAATTAAAAAACACAATTTCGGCCCAAAAGCATTTATTTGTGCTTTGGTTAATACTTCTTTTATATGAATAAAATTGCATTGATAACGGGCGCCAGTTCGGGCATTGGCGAAGCTTGTGCACACGTTTTTGCCCGCGAAGGTTTTGATTTGATCCTGACCGGCCGTCGTGCAGAAAAATTGGAAAAACTGGCCGAAGCTTTAAACCTCCAATACAATACTGAAGTTGCCGTAGCCAATTTTGATATCCGCAACAAAGCTTCGGTTACACAAAATCTGGAGCAATTGCCCGAAGCCTGGAAAAAGGTTGATGTGTTGATCAACAACGCCGGTTTGAGCAAAGGTTTGGAACCGATCAATGCCGGCGACACCAACGATTGGGATTTGATGATTGACACCAATATCAAAGGTTTGCTGTACACCAGCAAAATTGTTTCCAACTGGATGATTGCAAACGGCCGCGGACATATTGTCAATTTAGGTTCGATTGCCGGAAAAGAAGTTTACCCGAACGGCAATGTTTATTGCGCCACCAAACACGCGGTGGATGCACTGAATAAAGGGATGCGGCTGGATTTGGTGCAACACGGCATTAAAGTTTCGGCCATTAATCCTGGTGCCGTGGAAACCGAATTTTCCAACGTTCGTTTTAACGGTGATGCCGAAAGGGCAAAAAAAGTTTACGAAGGTTTTACGCCGCTGGTAGCGATGGATGTTGCAGAAACCATTTACTTTATCGTTTCGCGTCCGGCCCATGTTAATATTAACGATTTAACCATTATGCCAACGGCGCAGGCAAATGCGGTTACGATTGTGAGGAAGTAGGAGCGGGGATTCAGGTATCAGGTTTGAGGTACGGGCGTTCCGTATATTTCTTTAGAAATCCATATCAACACTAAAAATATACCGATAAAAGAAGCATGTTAATAAAAACCAATAAACCGGGGAGAATACATTTTAAATATGAGCGGGGATTTGGAGCGAAGACAAAACACATCAACACTAAAAAAATACCGATAAAAGAAGCATGTTAATAGAAACCATAGACCAGGATATAAAAAAAGCCATGCTGGCAAAAGAGGAGGCCAGGCTGCGTGGCTTGCGGGCCATTAAATCGGCTTTGCTGCTGGCCAGGACGGAAAAAGGCGCATCCGAAAATATCTCCGAAGAAACCGAACTGAAAGTGTTGCAAAAGCTGATTAAGCAGCGCAAAGAATCCGCAGAAATTTACCAGTCGCAAAACCGCGACGATTTGTACCGGATCGAAAAAGAAGAAATGCAGGTGATCGAAGCTTATTTGCCGCAGCAAATGGGCCGGGAAGAAATCACGGCTTACTTGCAGGATTTGATCAAAAAAACAGGCGCAACTTCGGTAAAAGACATGGGCAAGATCATGGGGACAGCCAATAAAGAACTGGCCGGAAAGGCCGACGGCAAAACAATTTCTGAAATTGTAAAGCAGCTATTGCAATAATATAATTTTGCTGTTGGCCGAAAGCCATTTTAAAAAAGCTAATTTTATAGCCGTTACAACAGGTTTTATACCGTTGGCCTTTTTTGGTTTTTGTTTTCCGATGGCAGCATTATTTTCAAAATACGTTTATGGACTTTGTGGTAAAAGAAGAAAAAGGGTTTAGATATATAGAACAAGGCAAAGGTGATGTGTTGTTGTTGCTGCACGGTTTAATGGGCGCTTTAAGTAATTGGGAATATGTGATCGAAGAATTTAGCAAAGATCATCGCGTTATCATCCCGATGCTGCCTATTTATGAACTGCCTTTGCTCACCTTGGGCGTAAAAACACTTTCTAAATTCGTCCATAAATTTGTGAAGTACAAAGAGCTGGAAAACTTTTGTGTTTTGGGGAATTCGCTTGGCGGGCATGTAGCATTGATTTATGCCATGTCCCATCCCGAAAGGCTAAAATCTATGGTGCTGGCAGGAAGTTCCGGCTTATATGAAAACGCTTTTGGTGGTTCTTTCCCAAAAAGGGAAAGCTATGCATTTATAAAAGAAAGGGTTGAACATACTTTTTACGACCCAAAAACAGCAACCAAAGAACTGGTGGATGAGGTTTATGCAACCGTAAACGACCGGCATAAAATCATCCGTTTGTTGGCGATGGCAAAATCAGCGATCCGGCATAACATGGCAAAAGATTTACATAAGATTAAAATTCCGGTTGCCTTAATTTGGGGCAAAAGTGATAAAATTACGCCGCCGGAAGTTGCGGTAGAATTTAGCCACTTGCTGCCCAATGCCGAACTTACCTGGGTTGACCATTGCGGGCATGTGCCAATGATGGAGCAGCCGCAGGAATTTAACCGGTTGTTAAAAGATTTTTTGAAAAAAATTAAAGTTTAATATGGTTGCTGCCGAACTGATTTCTGATATCATCCCGCCGGTTAAACTTACCGATACGGTTGAAAAAGTAAATTTACTGCTGGAAGAATTCAGGGTAAGCGAACTGCCGGTTGTGGATGGAGACTTGTTTTTGGGGCTGATTGCCGAAGATGATTTGATCGAAATTACCGATGAAGAACGTACCGTTGATACATTATCCATCCTGAAAGCACAAACTTTTGTGCGCGAAAACCAGCATGTTTATGATGTTGTCCGGATGTTCAGCGCACAGCAACTAAGCATTTTGCCGGTGCTTGATCAAAAAAGCAATTATCTCGGCCTTATCAATATCCATGCTTTAAACCGTTATTTTGCCAGCCTTACTGCAGCCAACGAGCCAGGTGCCATTATCGTTTTGGAGATGAACAACCGCGACAATTCATTGGCACAAATGGCACAGATTGTAGAATCGGACAAAGCACAGATATTGAGTTCGTACACCCGCTCTTTTGCTGATTCTACCCGTTTGGAAGTTACTTTGAAAATCAATAAAAAAGACATTTCTGCTATCCAGGCCAGCTTTATCCGCTACGATTACACCATAAAAGCAGTATTTAACCAGGCCCAGGTTGATGACGATTCTATGAACCGCTACGAACTACTGATGAATTTCATCAACCTATAATTTTTAAAATGAAGATTGCAGTTTACGGCAAACCTTTCAACCAATCGGTACTTCCGTTTATCAAACAGGTTTTTGATTGCCTGGAAAAATATGGCTCAGAAGTTTTTGTACATGTTGATCTGTATTATTTTATAGTAGAACAACCGGATTTTTCGAAAAACTACGCCCACTATAGCAGTTACGAAGACATCAATGGCCTAATAGATGTTATGCTGACGCTGGGCGGAGACGGAACGATATTAGGAACGGTAGACCTCATCCGGGATTCAAAAATCCCGGTTATCGGTATCAATTTTGGCCGCCTGGGGTTTTTGGCCAGCGTCAACAAAAATGATATTGAAGAAGCCATTAAAGCTTTGGTCAACAAGCAGTTTACGCTGGATGAAAGGGTGCTGTTAGAGTTAGAATCAAATCCGCCGGCATTTAAAAACATCAATATTGCCTTAAACGATATTACCATCCATAAGCGCGACAATGCGGCCATGATCACCATTCATGCTTTTTTGAACGACGAATTTTTAAATTCTTACTGGGGCGATGGCATTATCGTTTCTACGCCAACGGGTTCTACGGCTTATTCTTTAAGTTGCGGCGGCCCGATCGTTTTTCCGCAGTCCGGCAATTTTGTGATCACGCCTATTTCTCCGCATAACCTAAACGTGCGCCCAATCATAATTTCTGATGACCACACGCTTACATTTAAAGTAGAAACCCGCAGCACAAACTACTTGGTTTCCTGCGATTCTAAAACAGAGACCATTGATAGTCCAAGCGTTTTTACCATCCGAAAAGCGGGTTATGGTTTTAATCTCGTCCGCTTAAATAATGAAAGTTATTTATCCACGTTAAGGAACAAATTAATGTGGGGACTGGATGCCCGCAATTACTGAATTTGATACGGATGCGTAAACTTTATGGTTTGCTTCTTTTACTGCTGCTTTCTTCGGCCTGTTTTGCCCAAACCTGGGAACCGGGGATTTTTGCAGGTTCGTCTGGCTACATCGGCGATTTTAACGAAGTTAACCCTTTTAAATTTACCGATTTTTCGGCCGGTGTTTTTGTAAAACGAAACTTTAACGGTTATTTTTCTGCCAAACTCGGTTATACTTACGGCAAAATCCGCGGTGCCGACAGCTTGTCGTCCAACGCACAACTGCGCAACCGCAACCTCAGCTTTTTTTCGCCGATAAACGAAGTATCGCTCACCGGCGAGCTTAACTTTTTTAATTACTATTCGGGCATCAGCCTTAAAAGATGGACGCCGTATATTTTCGGCGGCGTGGCCCTGGTAAACTATAACCCGAAAGCCGTTTACAAAGGCGATACATACGTGCTTCGCCCGTTAAAAACAGAAGGCCAGCAAAAAGAATATCCCTACAATGCTTTAAGTGTTCCTTACGGCGTTGGTGTAAAAGTTAATTTTTCGGGAAGCTGGAATTTGGGTATCGAGCTGGGCTACCGCACGGCTTTTACCAATTATCTGGACGATGTAAGCAGTTATTATCCTGATAAAGCAGGTTTGGTTAATGTTGATTCAAGGGTTTTAACAGACCGTTCCGGAGAGAAAACCGGCGTTTACATCGGTTCGCCTGGTTCGCAACGCGGAAATTTTCGGCGGGATACTTATATGATTACCGGGCTTACACTTTCGTACACTTTTTTAAGTCAAAAATGTCCGGTTGTGTCACCATGATTTTTATAGGGTAAAAGAAGCATTGGCCAAATTCAAATTGTTGAGGCAATAATATTTAGTTGCAGCGCAATGATTTTTAGGTGGTAAAAGAAGCATCGGTCAAATTCAAATTGCTGAGGCAATAATATTTAGTTGCAGCACAATGATTTTTAGGTGGTAAAAGAAGCATTGGTTAAATTCAATTTCGGTTTCAAAATGATAATCGTCCCGGACACCATAATTTAAAGATTAATTTTACCTTTGCAGCCTGAATTTTTTATCAAAAAAACAGTTTGGCAAATTTCAACCTGCATATAAAAAATTGGCCTGCAATATTAAATGCACTAAACTGATCAATGGATTTCAGAGCACAATTGCCCAAACACGTGGCCATTATTATGGACGGGAACGGGCGATGGGCAAAAGGCAAAGGCAAATTGCGCGTATTTGGCCATCATAATGGTGTTTTGGCGGTGCGCGATGTGGTAGAAGGCGCGGGCGAACTGGGCATTGCTTATTTAACTTTATATACTTTTTCTTCGGAAAACTGGAACCGGCCGAAATACGAGGTTACCGCCATTATGGAACTGCTGATCTCCACCATCAATAAAGAAATCAAGAAACTGATGGAAAACAATGTGCGTTTAAATGCCATCGGCGATTTGGATATGCTGCCCGGAAAATGCCACCAAGAACTGCAAAACGCCATTGATAAAACTTCTGCCAATACTGGTTTGGTTTTAACATTGGCCCTAAGTTATAGTTCGAGAAGGGAAATTGTGGGTGCTGCCCGCAAACTGGCCGAAAAGGTGGAAAAAGGCGAACTGAAAGCAGCAGACATCAACGAAGAACGGTTTGCAAAAGAACTGCACACTTCGGAAATGCCAGACCCGGAACTGCTGATCAGGACGAGCGGCGAATACCGGATCAGCAACTATTTGTTATGGCAAATTGCTTATGCCGAACTTTATTTTACGGCCAAGTTATGGCCCGACTACCGCAAAGAAGATTTGTTTGAAGCCGTTTTAGATTACCAAACCCGCGAACGGCGTTTTGGCAAGACAAGCGAGCAACTGAACTAAATTTTAATGTTTAACACTTTTTAACAACTGTTTAAATTACTTTAGCCTCCAAATCCTACGAATGAACAGGTACTTTTTAGCTATAATTTTTTGTGCAATATCCTCTGTTGCTTTGGCACAGGCAGGCCGACAGCAAACGGCTACACCAATTTTGCCTGCTGATAGCCTGAGTTATCTTAACCCAAAAGAATTGACAGTTGGTACAGTTACCGTTACCGGATCGCAGTACTTGGACAAAGATGTGCTGATCAAAATCTCTCAGCTTAACAAAGGCGATAAAATAACCGTGCCGGGCGATGCAACCTCTAACGTGATTAAAAACCTGTGGCTGCAAGGATTGTTTGACGATGTGAAATTATTATATACGTTGCGCAACGATACCATCAACTTTGAGATCAACGTAAAAGAACGCCCACGGCTATCTAAACTGAACATAAAAGGTTTGCGCAAAGGCGAGGTGGAAGACATACAGAAAAAACTGAAAGACAAAACCGGTAAAATTGTAAACGAAAACCTGATCAATACAACTACGGCTATCATCAAAAAGCATTTTGCCGAAAAAGGTTACCTCAACGCAACGGTTGACATTAAACAACGCAAGGACAATGGCGAAGCAAACAGCCTCATCCTGGATGCTTTTGTTGATAAAAAGACTAAAGTTAAGGTAAACAGTATTGTTTTTACAGGAAACAGTGCTTTTAAAGATGCCAAGCTGAAAAAGTACCTTAAAAAAACCAGAGAGAAAAAAGGGTATAATGTTTTTGGTTCTAAAAAGTTTTTGCGGGACAAATACGAAGAAGACAAGCAAACCCTGGTTGCCAAAATGCAGGCAAACGGCTACCGTGATGCCGAGGTTTTAAGTGATTCGGTTTGGAAACACGACGACAAAACGGTGAACATCAAAATCAAAGTTTACGAAGGCCCGAAGTATTATTTTGGTGATATCGTATGGTCAGGAAATGCCAAGTATCCAAGCAAGATTTTAAACACACTTTTAAGGATCAAAAAAGGCGATGTTTTTAGCGAAGAGGAACTGAACAAGCGTTTAAGCGGTTCGCCAAACGGTGATGATATTTCTTCGCTTTATTTGAATGATGGCTATCTGACTTATCAAACTGACCCCGTTCAAAAACGTATCCATAACGATACCATTGATGTGGACTTGCGTGTTTACGAAGGCCCACAATATACGATCAACAATGTGGTGATCAAAGGGAACGAAGTAACCAACGACAAGGTGATCCGCAGGGAAATCCGCACCAAACCCGGCCAAAAATTCTCAAAAGAAGCCATTATAAGAAGTACACAGGCCATTACACAGTTAGGTAATTTTGATGAGCAAAAGATTGACCCGCGGCCAACCAACATCAACCCGAACGATGGGACGGTGGATATTCTGTACAATGTGGTAGAAAAGCCTTCTGATCAGATCGAGCTTTCCGGTGGTTTTGGCGGCGGCAGTATTGTCGGAACGTTGGGTTTAACATTCAACAACTTTTCGTTGCGCAATATTTTCAACTTAAAAGCTTACAAACCCTTGCCAAAAGGCGATGGCGAGAAGTTAAGTTTGCGCGGCCAGGCAAACGGCAAAAACTACCAGAATTTTTCTTTTACGTATTCCGAGCCTTGGTTTGGCGGTAAAAAGCCGGTTAACTTTGGTATAACGGCTTACACACAGTTGCAATCAAACGGTTCTAATGTGATTGGTTTTCAACGTAAAAAAGGTGATGTAGGTTATTATGGTATTACGATCAATGGTGTTTCGGCAACAATTGGCAAGCAATTGAGATGGCCGGACGATTATTTCAACCTAAGCCACACGCTGAGTTTTGACCATTATAACTTAACCGATTATCCGGGTTATCTGTTTTCTAACGGAAAATCAATCAACATCAAATTGACAGAAACTTTCAGCCGTTACTCGTTGGATGCTCCAATTTACCCGACATCTGGCTCTAACATTAGGTTGACTGCCCAGTTTACGCCGCCCTATTCTTTATTCAACAACGTTAATTACGCTATTGCAACACCGGAAGAACGTTATCATTTTGTAGAGTATTACAAAGCCAAGTTCGAGGCGCAATGGTTCCAAAAGGTTTATGGCAAGCTGGTTTTAAAAGCCCAAACGCAATTTGGCTTTTTAAGCTCTTACAATAAAGTAGTCGGGCAATCACCTTTCGAGCGTTTTAAATTGGGTGGCGACGGTATGCAAAGCTTCCAGTTTTTGCAAGGGTCAGAAATTATCGGTTTGCGGGGATATGAAAACTTTGACATTGTGCCGTTAGGTTCTAATGTTAATATTGCCAGTAATTCCGGTAGCCCGATTTTTGATAAATTTCAGTTGGAATTACGGCATCCGGTTATCGCCAGCCAATCGGCAACTATATTTTTGTTGGCATTTACCGAAGGCGGAAATACCTGGAACTCGTTTAACGACTTTGCACCTTTTAACGTAAGGCGTTCGGCCGGTGTTGGCGCACGTATATTCCTGCCGATATTTGGTTTGCTGGGTTTGGATTATGGTTACGGTTTCGATGCAATCCCTGGTTTGCCGTCGGCCAACAAAGGCCATTTCCACTTTTCTATTGCACAAAGTTTAAGCGGAAGTTTTAACTAAGCATTGTCAGCTAATTGTTTTTAATTCAACCCTGAACACTAAATCAAATTGGTTTCCGTAAGATTTCAAAATCATATTTTTACGTAGTTTTGCAACATGAAGAAATTATTTTTAACATTATTAATCCCTGTGCTGGCCGTAACTGCCGCGTTTGCACAGCGTTTTGCTTATGTTGATTCTGAATATATTTTGAAGCACGTGCCCGAATACGCGTCTTCGCAAAAGCAGTTGGCTGCAATTTCAGATCAGTGGCAAAAAGAAACCGATGCCCGTTTTCAGGAAATTGACCGGATGTACAAAGCTTACCAGGCCGACCAGGTTTTGATGACGGCCGACATGAAAAAACGCCGCGAGAACGAAATTATTGACAAAGAAAAAGCAGCGAAAGATTTTCAACGCCAGAAATTCGGGCCGGATGGAGAACTGGCCCAGCGTAGCACTACTTTGATCAAACCAATACAAGACCGAGTTGCCAAAGCCGTTCAAGCCATTGCCGAAAGCGAAAACCTGGACATGGTTTTTGATAAAAACAGCGAAGTGATAATGCTTTACGCAAATCCGCGTTATGATAAAAGTGCGGCCGTAATTACGCGTTTGGGTTTAAAACCAGGCGTATTTGCCCAATAACAAAAAACACCTTATAAAAACAGTATATAAAAATCACCCTCAATAACAAAAATGAAAAAACTATTTAAAGTTGCTTTAGTTTCCGCCTGTTTATTTTTTGCAGGAAATGTTGCCCAGGCACAATCTAAAATTGGTTACATCAATGTAAATCAGGTTGTAGATCAAATGCCTGAAACTAAAACTATCCAAAAACAAATTCAGGATTACCAAAAAACTTTTGTTGACCAGTTAACGGCTATGAACAACGAGCTGCAGGCAAACGCCCAAGGTTATGATGCCAAAAAAGCAACCATGACAGATGCTGCGCGTACCGCAAAAGAAGCGGAATTGCAAGATCAAAACAAACGTTTACAGGACTATCAAACTAAAGCGCAGCAGCAAGTTGGCGATAAAAGCAAACAACTTTCTGATCCTCTATTATTAAAAGTGCGTACCGCTATTCAAAATGTAGCAAAAGAGAAAGGTTATACTTACGTTTTTGATACTGCACAAACAGAATTATTGGTTTCTCAGCCTGGTGATGATTTAATGCCGGCTGTAAAAGTTAAATTAGGTATTAAATAAAATACTTCTTTTATCATCTAAAAAGCGATGTTCAGGTAAAATGAACACCGCTTTTTTATTTTAGCCCCATGCCAGCAAACCAGCCCATCGGTGTTTTTGATTCAGGAATCGGCGGATTGACCGTTGCCAACGCCATCAATAAATTGATGCCAAAAGAAGCATTGGTTTATTTTGGCGATACCGCGCACTTGCCTTACGGCGATAAATCGCCGGAAGCCATCAAATATTATTCCTTAAAAATTGCCAAGTTTTTGATGGACGAAGGCTGCAAAGCCATTGTGATTGCCTGCAACACCGCATCTTCTTTGGCTTACCAGGATTTGAAACTGTTTTTGGGGAACCAAATCCCGATTTACAGCGTGATTGATCCGGTGGTGGATTTCATGACCGCTTCTGATCATTTTCAAAATATCGGTGTTATTGCTACGCGTGCGACCATCAAATCCAACATCTACGCACAAAAACTTCAACATAAAAAGCCGGAATTAAAAGTACATTCCCTCGCCACGCCTTTATTGGTTCCAATGATTGAAGAAGGTTTTTTTAACGATCAGATCAGCAACACGCTCATCCACACTTATCTTTCCGACCCTGTTTTGCAGGGAATTGACAGTTTGATTTTAGGCTGCACGCATTATCCGTTGATCCGAAACGAAATTGCCGCTTATTATCATCCCGAAATAACCATCGTTGATAATACCGAAATTGTTGCCCGTCATCTCCGGCAAGAACTGCAGCAAATGGATTTGTTAAATGACGAAAAACCCGCGCCGCACCGTTTTTACGTTTCCGATTATACCGATTCTTTTGAAAAAAGCACACAGTTGTTTTTCGGTCAGCAAATCAGGTTAAACCTTCGTCAAATTTGGGATTAAGATTACACGCTCAAATCCTTTGCTTCCCGCAACCGTTCTAAATAAGTAAGTTTGTAGGCTTAGTAAATTATTTGTTTTGAACCATTACCTCCTCAGCATTTTGGTTGCCCTGGCGCTGTTTACTTTTGTGGCGCTGTTTACCACGTTTGGCGTTTATGCCGAACGCAAGGTTTCCGCGTTTATACAAGACCGGTTGGGGCCGATGGAAACCGGTAAATATGGTTCGTTAC
>CAXTKQ010000047.1:19568-26358 GCA_964244955.1 uncultured Sphingobacteriaceae bacterium
GATATGCTAAAGATGCTGCAAAAAGAACTGATTACACCTTTGGCTGCTGATAAAATCCTTTTTGCTTTAGCACCAATCATCATTTTTGTCGCCGTTTACTTGGGTTTTGCCGCTTTGCCCTGGGCACCGGGTTTAATTCCGGCCAGCATCAATGTTGGTATTTTTTATATTTTGGCCGTGCTTTCCATAGAAACCGTTGGCATTTTGATGGCCGGCTGGGGATCGAACAACAAATATGCTTTGCTTGGGGCCATGCGTTCGGTAGCACAAATTGTTTCGTATGAAATCCCGGCTGGTTTTGCCATTATTTCTGTCATCATGATTTCGCAGACGTTGGATTTGCAGGAAATTGCCAGGCAACAAGGCATCCTTTCAACAGAAAACATCAAGTTTTTAGGATTTATGCCGGTAAAAGAAGCAGGCGGAATTTTAGCCTGGAACATCTTTCGTGCGCCGCATTTGATCGTTGCTTTTGTGGTTTACTTTATCGCTTCTTTGGCCGAAAGCAACCGTGCGCCGTTTGATATCCCGGAAGCAGAATCGGAATTGGTTGCCGGTTTTCATACCGAATACACCGGAATCCGTTTTGCGCTGGTTTTTCTGGCCGAATATTCGATGATGTTTTTAGTGTCAATGGTTGGCGTAATACTGTTTTTAGGTGCCTGGAATACGCCTTTGCCAAACATTGGGGCCGTAAGACTGGCCGATTGGACAACCGGAAATATCTGGGGAATTGGCTGGATTTTTCTGAAATCATTGCTTTTGATCGGTCTGCAAATGTGGGTTCGATGGACATTGCCGCGTTTCCGGGTAGATCAATTAATGGATTTGTGCTGGAAAGTTTTAACGCCGCTTGCATTTTTGTGTATGTTGATTTCGGGAATTTGGCGGTTGTGGTTAATGTAGAGATGTTGTTTCGATTGTTTGCTGTCATTTCGACCGAAGGGAGAAATCTTCTTCAAAGTGTTGAATCTTTTGTTTTTGAAAGAAGATTTCTCCCTTCGGTCGAAATGACAAAGCGCATGAAAACAGCAGCAATAAAAAAATTAAAGAATCAAAATGTTCAACAATATCATCAACGGAATTAAATCAGCAGGAAAAGGCTTCAACCTCACCCTGAAACATTTTTTGGCTGCTAAAAACAGCAGGGAAGTGGTTGGCATACAGTCTGATAATTATTTTAAACAGCAGGAGGGGAACGTTACCATCCAATACCCGCACCAAAAATTGCCCATTCCGGAAGTTGGCCGTTACCAGCTTTTTGTAGAAATGGACGATTGTATTGTGTGCGATTTGTGCGCTAAGATTTGTCCGGTTAATTGTATCGAAATTGAATCTATCAAATCAACCGAAGCCATTGGCCAAACTTCCGACGGCACAACCAAACGTTTGTATGCCGCTAAGTTCGACATCAACATGGCCAAATGCCTGTACTGCGGTTTGTGCACCACGGTTTGCCCGACGGAATGCATCACGATGACCAACCAATACGATAAAAGTGTGCAGGATTTGGATTTGTTGACTTACCGTTTTTCGCCCATGAGCGAAGCCGAAGCCGAAGAAAAACGTTTGGCTTTAGAAAAGCAGCAGGCCGAAAAGTTGGCCGCCAAACAAGCGGCCACACAAAAAAAACAGGGGTAAAAGAAGCATGGAGCAAGGCATATTTATTTTTCTGGGTTTAACAGCGGTTGCTTCGGCCTGGTTTGTGGCGGCAAGCCAAAACCTGGTACGCTCTGTTTTTATGTTCTTCGTAACCATATTTGCTGTTGCCGGGTTATACGTTTTTGCTTTGGCAGATTTTGTGGCCGTAACCCAAATCGTGATTTATGTGGGCGGCGTTTTGGTGCTGATGCTGTTCACGTTCATGCTGTCAAGCAAAGAAACGCTGGAAAAGTTAGAAGAGAGCCGGCATCCGGTTTTTACCTTGAAACAGTTTCCGGCATTGCTGGTGGCAGCGGCATTTTTGATTGTATTGGTGAATGCCATTTTCAAACTAAAACCCGATCAATTGGGATGGATTTTACAGGCAACTAATAATACTTTTCGTCCCCAAGATAACACCGTTACCAATATCGGCATTAATTTGATGACCACTTATTTGCTGCCTTTTGAAACCATTTCCATTTTGCTGATGATGGCGCTGATTGGTGCCGCACATTTGGCCAGAAAGGAGCGTTCTTTTGATTAACCTGCAAACTTTTATGCTGATCGGCGCGTGTTTATTTGCCGCCGGTTTGTACATGGTTTTAACCAAAAACAACGCCATTCAGGTTTTGATTGGGATTGAATTTATCATCAATGCAGGAGTGATCAATCTGGTTGCTTTTGGAAAATACGACCGCTACCACAACGGCGGACAAATTTTTGCTTTGTTTGCCATCGTTCTCGCCGCTGCTGCAACTGCGGTTGCATTGGCCATTATTTTGAACGTTTACCGTCGGTTTAAAACCATTGACCCCGGTAAAATTGACGAATTAAAAGATTAACAGCATTTGGAACAGATCAACACTTTACAAAACCATACGCTCGAAATCCAGCTTGCGTTAATTACGGTGCTGTTGCCTTTTGCTGCTTTTACCACCAATTTTTTAGTGCTAAAAACAGCATCGGGCAAAGCGGAAGGCTGGCTGGCTACCGTTTGTATTTTGCTGAGTTTGATCAGCTCTGCTGTTCTCTTTTCAAAAATTTGGAACCAGGAACCTTTGCACCAACAGGTTTTATGGTTTCAAATCGGCACCGTAAAAATCTTTGCCGGTTTGCTGCTCAACAACCTTTCCGTTTTGATGCTGGTTTTGGTTTCGGGAATTGCTCTGGCCGTACATTTTTATTCTTTGGCTTATATGGAAGGCGACCAAAAGTTCCGCCGCTATTTCCGTTACCTCAGCTTTTTTTGCTTCGCGATGCTGGCTTTGGTGGTGGTTGATAATTTGTTGTTAATGTACGCTTTCTGGGAATTGGTCGGCTTTGCTTCCTATCTGCTCATCGGTTTTTGGTTTACGCGTGAAAAAGCAGTCCAAGCCAATAAAAAAGCTTTTATCATGAACCGCATTGGCGATATTGGCTTTCTCATCGGCATCATGATTTTGTTTGCACATTTTCAAACGTTCGATCTGCTGACACTTTTTAGCCATCCAAACAACTTTACTTCCGCAGAAGGATTATCAGGAACGTGGCTAACTATTGCCGGACTATGTTTTTTCCTCGGTGCAACGGCCAAATCGGCACAATTCCCTTTGCATACCTGGCTGCCGGATGCCATGGAAGGTCCGACTTCTGTTTCGGCCTTGATTCATGCGGCAACCATGGTTGCAGCCGGCGTTTTCCTGTTGGCGCGTGTTTATCCGGTTTTTAATGCGGAAGTAAAACTCGTCATCACCATCACCGGAACTTTTACCGCTTTTATGGCGGC
Source organism: uncultured Sphingobacteriaceae bacterium (assembly GCA_964244955.1). Lineage (GTDB taxonomy): Bacteria > Bacteroidota > Bacteroidia > Sphingobacteriales > Sphingobacteriaceae > Mucilaginibacter_A. Next base: position 22,978 of record CAXTKQ010000047.1, read on the forward strand.
AACGATTGCCCTCACGCAAAATGATTTGAAGAAAATACTCGCCTTTTCTACCATTTCGCAATTGGGTTTTATGGTTGCCGCGATGGGCATGGGCGCTTATGCTTCCGCTTTGTTCCATCTAACCACACATGCTTTTTTTAAGTGCCTTTTGTTTCTGTCGGCCGGCGTGATTATCCACGAAATGCAGCATTTAAAAGAAAAATTTCATTTGGTAGTTGATCCGCAAAACATTTTGTACATGGGCGGTTTGCGCAAAATTTTGCCGGTTACTTTTGTTACTTCGATTGTTGCCGCCCTGGCTTTGATCGGTTTGCCGCTTACTTCCGGTTATTTATCTAAAGACGGCATTTTGATCCAAGCTTTTGAATGGGCAGAAGGCCGTTCTTTTTTCTACAAACTCATCCCGGTTTCCATCCTGATCACCAGTTGGCTTACCGCTTTTTACATTGCCCGATTGATGTTTAAAGTTTTTTGGGGAGAATCAAAATTGAAAGAAATAGTTCCCACTTTCGATTTGCACCTTTTCAAAGAAAACAAATTGTTTACCTGGCCGATGCTGTTTTTAGCACTATTTTCTTTGTTCCCGGTTTTTTCGCTCAACCCGTTATTGTACGAACAAAGCTGGCTTTTCAAAGGTTTCCTCACGGCCGATTACTTTGAACGCGAAAATTTGTACCACACCGTCATTCCTGCTGCCGTTAATATCGTGGCTATTTTAGTGGTTTATCTGGCTTACCTAAAATACGTTAAAAGTAGCGTGAACTGGTTTCCCGAAAGCGGTTTTTTGTTCCGCCTGTCTTACAATCAATGGTATATTGACCGTTTTTATGAAAATCAGGTGCTAAAAACAGTAGTTTGGGTCAGCCAAAAATTGTATGTTTTTGATCGTTTGGTGATTGATGGCTTTGTAAACCTGTTAGCCAAAACCGGTCTGATTCTTTCTAAAGTCAGCAAATGGACCGACAAGTATTTGATAGATGGTTTGGTAAATTTTATCGCTTTCCGTATCCGCGATATTGGTAGTTTTGCCCGGGGTTTCCAAACCGGAAAAGTGCAGCAATATTTGCTCGGGATGTTGCTGCTGATCCTAAGTATTTACCTTTTTAAAACGTTGCTTTAGGTTGATGGACCATATACTTACACTGCTCATTTTTACGCCTTTACTGTTTGGAGTGATACTTCTTTTACTGCCTGTTTCTTTGCGCAATAGCTTTAAATATGTAGCGTTGGCAGCCACTTTGGTTCAAGTTGTTTTAAGCGGATGGCTGTATTTTCATTTCCAAACCGGTGCTTCTTTTAGCGGCATAAATCATGCGGAACAATACCAGTTTGCCGAAAAAGTAAGCTGGATTAGCCTCAGTTTAGGTTCGCTTGGCAATATGCAAATTGATTATTTTGTTGGTGTTGACGGACTTTCCATCGGTCTGCTCTTCATGTCGTCCATCGTTATGGCGGTTGCCATTTTGGCTTCTTGGGAAATCAAAACCAATTTAAAAGGCTTTTTTGCCTTGTTTTTATTGCTGGACATGGCCGTGATCGGCGTTTTTTGTGCGTTGGATTTCTTCCTGTTTTATATTTTTTACGAGTTGATGCTCCTGCCGCTTTACTTTTTGATTGGCATGTGGGGCGGGGTGCGGCGCGAATATGCAGCCATCAAATTTTTCCTTTATACGCTTTTTGGCTCCGTTTTTATGTTGCTCGTGATGATCGGCCTGTACTTTTCCGTAACCGATCCCGCCACCGGAAACCATACGTTTAACATCATCCACATGATGAACCCGGCAAATTATACACAAGGTTCCGTCTTTTCCGCCCATCAAACTTTATTTGGCTTACCGGCGCGTTCGCTGGCTTTTGTGGTGCTGTTTATTGCTTTTGCCATCAAAGTTCCGGTCGTTCCGCTGCACACCTGGCTGCCCGATGCGCACGTGGAAGCGCCAACCGCTGTTTCCATCATCCTCGCCGGCGTTTTGCTGAAAGTTGGTGGTTACGGCATTTTGCGTGTTTGTTTCAGTATTTTCCCCGAAGTGGCAACCGCAGGTGCTTTCTGGCTCGGTTTGCTTGGCGTAATTTCTATTTTGTATGGTGCTTTAAACGCATTGGCACAAACGGATTTAAAACGTTTAATCGCTTATTCTTCGGTTTCGCACATGGGTTTTGTTTTGTTAGGAATGGCTTCTCAAACCACCGAAGGCATTAGCGGCGCCGTGATGCAAATGCTCAGTCATGGTTTTTTATCGGCCATGCTGTTCTTTTTGGTTGGCGTGATTTATACCCGCGTTCACGATCGTTACATTTATAATTTTCGGGGCTTAGCTTCGCTGATGCCGCAATTCACCGTTTTTGTGCTAATTGCCTTTTTTGCCTCACTCGGTTTGCCCGGCTTTTCAGCTTTTATGGGCGAAGCTTTTTCGCTGATCGGCGCTTTTACTTCTGCTTCCGTCAACGGTTTGCTGCCCAGTTGGATGGCCATTTGCGGTTCTGTCGGGATTTTATTGAGTGCCGCTTATTTTCTATGGACACTGCAACGCATGTTTTTTGGCGAAACGCGGTTATCCGGCGGAGAAGCTTGGCGCGCAGCATTAACCGACGTCAACTTTCGCGAAAAATCAGCTTTAATTCCGCTGGCTTTGATGGCTTTGGTCATCGGTATTTTTCCTTCGCTGGTTTTCTCCAAAATCAACGATTCGGTTTTGGCTTTGGTTCATTTATTCAGATAAATTATGAACGAATTGCCGCTTTCCATTACCGAAACTTTAAACAACATCCTGCAAAGTATCGCTTATTTTGTGCCCGAAACCGCTTTGGCCATACTGTTTTTACTGGTCATAATTTTGGGTTTGGTTTTGAAAAAAGATGTCGGCCGTTTTTGCCAGTTGCTCACGTTGTTCGGTTTGGTTTTCGTTTTTCAGCGGGATATGCAGCAATTGTACCTCGTGCTTTCCGGCCCGAAGTTTTTGTTCAGCAACATGCTTCTTTTACACCATGTTTCTATTGTTTTTAAGCTGATTTTTGAAGTGCTGGCCTTTCTCATCGTTGTTTACATTCCGCTGGATCAATCTTTAAAGTCGCATAAAAAAGGTTTGAGCGATTTGTACGCAATCCTGATTGCCGTTGTTTTCGGTTTGCATTTAATGGCGATGTCGGTCAATTTACTGATGATCTATCTGGCAATTGAAACCGTTTCCATCGGTTCTTTTTTGTTGGTTTCTTATCAAACCGAAAACCGATTTGCGGTAGAATCCGGCTTAAAATATGTTTTGTTTGGCTTTGCAGCTTCGGCCGTGATGCTTTATGGCATGTCGTTATTGTATGCCGCGACCGGGCAGTTAGACATTTTTAACGGACATTTTTTGGACGGATTGATGCGCGTTCATCCCG
>CAXTKQ010000048.1:0-26210 GCA_964244955.1 uncultured Sphingobacteriaceae bacterium
CCTTAACTGTAAGGTTTTCTTTATAAATTGCCATTGGGTTTCTGATAGATCGGTCGGGTACATCTTTTTAAGGTTTCGTCACCACAAAAAGAACAATCCTGACCGGTTTATCTAAGCCTATAACATTCTCCTTATTTAATTTTTAAACAGGCTCTAAATGTTGTCCGGTTTATTTTTACATGCTTCTTTTATCGCATAAAAATGATTATGTTACCATGCTTTTTTTACCTATTCGTTCATTACACAAAACCCTTAACTTGTATGCCCAAAACCAGTACTGAAATTTTTTACGGTGTAAATTTAAAGAGGTTGTACCATCCTTTAAATTTAAATCCTTTTGCCTTAAATTTAAATTTATTTACAAGGTATTAATCTTTTCAATTGTATGGCTGAAAAAAAAATTAATATTTTATACGTGGACGATGAGATAAATAACCTCATCTCATTTCGGGCGGTTTTCCGGACGAAATACCAGGTTTATACCACGCTGGACACAGACGAAGCGATGCAGATTTTGGAGCAGAACCCGGTCGAGATTGTGATTGCCGACCAGCGGATGCCCAAGCTGAACGGAAGCGAATTTTTGCAAAAAGTGGTGGAAAAATTCCCGGCTACAGTACGTATGTTGCTGACTGGTTTTTCGGATATGGATGCTGTAATTGAGGCGGTTAACAAAGGAAAAATCTTCCATTACCTCACCAAACCCTGGAACGAAGACGAGATGGACCGGACCCTTAAACGGGCGTATGCCATTTACGAAGAGGCCCAAAATGTTAAAGAAATGAACGATAAACTGGCCTTGAGCAACGGGCAGTTGGAGTTTTTGCTGCGGCAAAAACTGCTCTCTTAAACCAAAAAAAATTTACAAATAAATTGCAATTTAATATTAATTTGTAGTTAACAGATTATATTAAAATTAAAATTAACGGTATGCTTCTTTTACTGCCTGTTTTTTGTCCTTCTTAAAAAGCTAAATTTTCTTCCCAAATGCTAGTTCAAAAATTTATAAAACCACTTTTTTTTACGCTTTCGGTCTTTTTTTTTAATTTTTTTGCCGCTTTTTCGCAGGGCAGTTTTGGCACGCAGTGGACCAAAGACGGCCAAAGTTATATGCACCAGCAAAACGGTTCTATCGTGCAAACGGACGTAAGCGACCCAACCAAAGAAATTATACTGGTAAACGAAGCATTGCTTACGCCGAAAGGCAAAACGGCTCCGCTTGCGGTCCGCAGTTTTACTTTTTCTGATGACGGCAAAAAGGTGTTGATCTACACCAATAGCAAAAAAGTTTGGCGTTATGATACCCGCGGCGATTATTGGGTGGCCGACCTGGCTGCAAAAACCTTGAAACAAGTGGGCAGCGCGCGCGCGGTTTCTTCGTTGATGTTTGCCAAGTTTTCGCCTGATGCAGGTAAAGTTGGTTATGTAAGCGAACACAATATCTACACCGAGGATTTAAAAACCGGCGCAGTAAAAAAGCTGACTACCGACGGAACAAAAAAACTAATCAACGGAACTTTTGATTGGGTTTATGAAGAAGAGTTGGATTGCCGCGACGGTTTCCGTTGGTCGCCGGACGGAAAATCCATCGCTTACTGGCAGTTGGATGCCAACAAAATCCGAAACTACCTGATGCTGAACACCACGGATTCGCTTTACCCTTTTACCGTTCCGGTTGAGTATCCCGTTGTTGGCGAAAACCCAAGCCGTTGTAAAATTGGCGTAGTAAATGTAAGCAGCGGAAAAACAACCTGGATGAAAGTGCCGGGCGATGCCGTGCAGCATTATATCCCACGGATGGAATGGGCGGCCAATTCATCCCAATTGATCATCCAGCAACTCAACCGCAGGCAAAACGAAAGCAAGATTATATTATGCAATGCGGTTTCGGGCGAGGCAAAACCCATTCATATCGAAACTGACAAAGCCTGGGTGGATGCCAAAGCAGAACCCATGGGCTGGGACTGGCTAAACCAGGGCAAAAATTTTATCTGGCTGAGCGAAAAGGACGGCTGGCGGCATATTTACAACATCAACCGAAACGGCCAGGAAAAGCTTTTGACGCAAGGCGATTACGATGTGATCAGTTTGGAACGCATTGACGAAAAGGACAATTTAATCTATTTTATGGCTTCGCCGGAAAACGCCACGCAGCAATATTTATACAAAATAAACCTGGACGGCAGCGGAAAAGCAGAACGCGTAACACCTGCAACTTTGCCCGGCACACACAGTTACGATATTTCGCCAAACGGAAAAGTGGCACTGCATTATTTCTCCAGCAGTTCTACGGCACCGGTGTTTAATGTGGTTTCCTTGCCTGCACACCAGGAACTTGCTGCAAGACCAACTTCCGGCCGCAGCCCTAACACTGCTGCAAACAAGACCGAATTTTTTAAGGTAAAAACAGCAGATGGCGTAACGATGGACGGCTGGATGGTAAAGCCGACCAACTTTGATTCGACCAAAAAATACCCGATCGTGTTTTATGTTTACGGCGAACCGGCCAGCCAAACGGTGAAAGATTCGTATGGTGTAAGTTCCAACCGTTTGTATGTTGGCAACATGGCCAACGATGGTTACATTTATGTTTCGGTAGAAAACCGCGGGTCGCCGGCACCAAAAGGCCGCGAATGGCGTAAAGCGATTTATCACAATATCGGTTCCATCAACATCCGCGACCAGGCCATGGCGGCGAAAGAAATTTTGAAAAAAAGTTATGTAGATACCAGCCGGGTTGCGGTTTGGGGCTGGAGCGGTGGCGGTTCTTCAACTTTAAACCTGCTATTTCAGTATCCGGAGATTTATAAAACGGGGATTTCGATTGCTGCGGTTGACAACCAATTGAACTACGATAACATTTACCAGGAACGTTACATGGGTTTATTGCCGGAAGACAAGCATTTTTTTGTGGATAATTCTCCATTGGCGCACGCGCAAAATTTGCGCGGCAACTTGCTGATCGTTCACGGAACAGGCGATGACAATGTACATTATAATAATGCCGAGCAAATGATTAATGCGCTGATCAAAAACAACAAGGTTTTCCAGTTGATGAGTTACCCGAACCGGACGCATGCCATTTCTGAAGGCGAAGGCACGAGCCGGCATTTGGCAACTACTTACACCCAATTTTTAAAAGAGCATTGTCCGCCGGGCGCGCGTTGATTTTTAGGTGGTAAAAGAAGCATTTTGTCATTTCGCACCGAAGGGAGAAATCCTCTTCCAAAAAGAATAAAATTTTAAGGTGATAAAAGAAGCATTGCGGATTTAAATAATTGAAAGAAGATTTCTCCCTTCGGTGCGAAATGACAAAACACCTAAAATTCTTATTATAAAAAAAGCATTTCCGTTTGCCGGGCTGGTTCGTGGTAAAACTGATCTAAAAACCGGTGGATAATCTTTGGCATGGCCAGCTTTTCCAACGAAGCAACCGAAGTGTAAAACCAGGAAGCCTGCAAGTTAACATCCGTTTGGTTAACTTGTAGATGGATAAATCTGGCAAAAACCCGTTGGTGCGTTAAAATGTGTTTTTGGATGGAAGAAGCAGAAATGATCACAGCCTGATTTCCAAAAAAATTGTTAAAACCGGGTAATGCAACAACTTCTTCCACCGGCACAAAAGCGGATGTTTCGATCAAAGGCAGATCATACAGATTGGCCCAAATATCATCAATGCTTCTTTTATTGAGCAAAATTTGGTGTTCATCGGCCAGCAAAAAATAATTGAAATAACGCTCCTTGATTTTCAGGTTTTTCAGTTTTACCGGCAACAAATTAATACGATTAGTTTGATAAGCATTGCAAGCTTCGCGAACCGGACAAATAGGACAATCCGGGTTTTTAGGTTTGCACAGCATCGCCCCAAATTCCATCATCGCCTGGTTGTGTTGGCCGGGATGTTTTCGGTCTAAAACCTCGTTTGCCAATTGCTGAAAAAGCTTTTTCCCGGTTGATGAATTGATTGGGTCTTCCACACCAAACCATCGCGCCAAAACACGATATACATTTCCATCAACCACGGCTTTTGCCTCATCAGCCGCAAAAGAGGAAATTGCCGCGGCCGTATATTCGCCAATTCCTTTTAACTGGATGAGTTCTTCATATGTTGTCGGGAAAATTCCATCGTTCTTTTCGAGAATTTGGCGAGCTGTGGTCAGCATGTTTCTTCCGCGCGAGTAATAGCCCAATCCTTGCCAAAGCTTCAAAATTTCATCTTCGGAAGCCTGGGCAAAAGCCGTAACATCTGGATATTTTTCTAAAAAACGGTAGAAGTAAGGCATCCCTTGCTCTACCCGTGTTTGCTGTAAAATCACTTCGGAAAGCCAGATGGTATAAGCATCGGTTGTGTTGCGCCAGGGCAAGTCGCGTTTGTGCCGCAGGTACCAGTTTTGTATTTCCTCGCTCCAATTCATCCGGCAAAAATACGCAGCCAAAAGCTTAACCAAATCATTGTTAGGCAGATGTGTAAATAAAAAAAACGGAATTTTTTTCGGTGTTTCGTTTTAAAGCAATACTTTTGCAACCCCAAAACAGCAATAGGATTACAAATAAATAAGAGCAAACAGCAAATGACTAAAGCGGAGATAATAGCTGAAATTTCTACCAAAACAGGGATAGAAAAAGTGGATGTGCAGGAAACAGTGGAGGCCTTTTTTAAGGTGGTAAAAGGGGCAATGGTTACCGGGGAGAATGTTTATGTACGCGGCTTTGGTAGTTTTATTGTTAAAAAAAGGGCCGAAAAAACAGCAAGAAATATTTCTAAAAATACGGCAATTATTATCCCGGAGCATTTTATCCCAAGCTTTAAACCGGCAAAAACTTTTGTAGAAAAAGTACGCACGGGCAACAAAACCAAATCAGACAAATAATTTTAGCATGAAAAAGAAGCAAATAGGTGTAGTTGTAATTGTTGTTGCAATGATGGCCTATTTAATTTCTTTGCCGGTTAAAGGGCTGATCAGGCCGAAAGAAGAACGCACCAGGCCGGGCGCAACCGGCGGCGCGATGCAACATGAGGAGCAGCCTACCAACCGGATTGACGAAGACTATGTGGCGGTTGCAGCCAAAAAACTGCTGACCCCGCAAATGGCAGCAGAAATTTCGGATAAAGAAGCCCGGCTTAAAAGCTCAGCTTCTGACAAGGAACAAATAACAATCGCAAAAGACCTGGCCCATACCTGGGACGATTTGAACGTGCCTGCACCGGCTGCCTTTTATTACTTATCCATAGCAAGAAAAGAAAACACAGCAGAAAACTGGTTAAATGCCGGCAACCGTTTTAACGATGCTTATAAACTAACCCAAGACACCTTAGCCCAACCAACATTTCTGGTCAATGCGGTCGAGTCTTTCAAAAAAGCATTGCAGTTAGCACCGGATAACTTAGAAGCACAAACCGGTTTGGGCATTGCCGATGTAAACGGCGGCGCGCCAAGCCCGATGACAGGCATCGGTTTGTTATTAGGCGTGGTTGCCAAAGACCCGAAAAATTTGAAAGCGAATTTAAACTTAGGTTTGTTTTCCATGAAATCCGGCCAGTTTGAAAAAGCCGTACAGCGTTTTAAAACTGTGGTAGAGCAGAAGCCGGAAGTGGAGCCTTACTTTTACCTGGCAGAAAGCTACAAACAGTTGGGCATGAAGCCCGAAGCAATTGCCGCTTACCAAAAATGCAAAGAAATGGTTGTTGATGCTGCTTTTAACCAAAAGATGGACGAGTACATCAAAGAATTGAAGAATTAAAAATTAAAATAATCTAAATTAAAGAAGTTATGCCAAGCGGTAAAAAAAGAAAACGCCATAAAATGGCCACCCACAAACGGAAAAAACGATTGAGAAAAAACAGGCATAAAAAGAAGTAGTTCACGCTTTTCCCATTAATCGGCACTCTGTGGTACAGGGCGCCTTTTCTTGTTTTTCTGATAAATTTTCTTAATTTTTTTTAATATAACGGTCGTTATTTTCCGTTAATAAGGAGTAAGTAATTGATAAAAGAATTAGTTATCGATGCTTCCCCGGCTGGCGCAACTATTGCTTTGTTGCAAAACAAGCAGCTTGTAGAACTTCATAAAGAGCAAACCAACAACAATTACACTGTTGGTGATATTTATCTGGGGCGGATCAAAAAAATCATGCCCAGCTTAAATGCTGCTTTTGTAGATGTTGGCTACGAAAAAGATGCTTTCCTGCATTACCTTGATCTGGGTGCGCAGGTACAGTCTTTGTTAAAACTGACTAAAACAGTCCGTGGCGGAAGTTATAAATCAAAACTGCTGGATCATTTTACGCTTGAAAAAGATATTGCCAAATCGGGCAAAATCTCGGATATTTTAAGCAAAAACCAGTTGATACCGGTTCAGATCGCTAAAGAACCGATTTCTACCAAAGGCCCCAGGCTCAGTTCCGATCTGTCTATCGCAGGCCGGTATGTGGTATTGGTGCCTTTTTCGGATGTTATTTCCATCTCCAAAAAGATCAAAAGCAATACCGAACGCAACCGGCTGCGCAAGATCGTAGAAAGCATCAAGCCTAAAAACTTTGGGGTAATTATCCGTACCGTTTCTGAAGAGAAAGGCGTGGACGAACTGCAAAAAGACCTGTTGGACCTGATTGCAAAATGGGAATCTTTCACCACACGTTTGCCTGCAACAGAACCTGCAAAAAAGGTTTTGGGCGAAATAGACCGCACTTCCACTTTGTTGCGCGATTTGTTAAATGCTGATTTTCAGGGCATCACCGTGAACGACCAGTCTATTTTCGAGGAAATACGATCGTACGTCAAAGAAATTTCTCCAGACCTGGAAAACATAGTTAAGCTGTATAAAAACAGCATTCCTGTTTTTGAGCATTTGGGTATCGAAAAGCAAATCAAATCCGCTTTCGGAAAAACGGTAAACTTGCCCGGCGGCGCGTATTTGGTGATCGAGCATACCGAAGCTTTGCACGTAATTGATGTAAACAGCGGAAACCGGACAGCCAGCAAAGAAAACCAGGAAGAAAATGCTTTCCAAGTAAACAAAGAAGCCGCAAAAGAAATTGCGCGTCAACTGCGTTTGCGCGATATGGGCGGCATAGTGGTAATTGATTTTATTGACATGCACAACCCGAACAACCGCAAGGATTTGTTTGAGTTTATGCGCGATGAAATGCGGCTCGACCGGGCAAAGCACACCGTTTTGCCGCCAAGTAAATTTGGTTTGGTGCAGTTGACCAGGCAACGCGTGCGGCCGGAAATGAACATTGTTACTTCGGAAATTTGCCCAACCTGCAACGGGACAGGAACTGTCCGCCCGAGCATTTTATTGCTGGACGATATCGAGAACAACCTTAATTACGTGTTGCAGGAACAGAACGAAAAAGGCATTACTTTGTGCGTTCACCCTTATATTGAAGCATACATCAAAAAAGGCATTTATAACCGCCAAATGAAATGGTATTTCCGTTACCATCAATGGATCAAGGTGAAAAGTATGCCCAATTATACCATGAATGAGTTTCATTTCCTATCTTCCAAAGACGAAGAAATCAAACTTTAGCATTCCGAAAAAAAACTGCAAGGTTTACGGTTTTACAAAATGTACCAACATTGTAAAACTGTAAACCTTTTTTGTTGATACTGTTTTTACCAATGTTTTTTTGGTGAAAATTCCGTAAATTGTATTCCTGAATCAGCTTAAGTTTAAACGCTGTTTTACTTAGGGCGTGTTTAAATTTTGTTCCGTTTATTGGCCATGCTTCTTTTACCGCCTAAAAATTGGCAAACATTTGGTTTTTGATTTTATTTAAATTTTACGAACACCAATTTTTATAGGGTAAAAGAAGCATTATATTTTTCTTGCATAAATTTAAACAAGCTTTTAATCCTGTAATCATTTTTAAAAATCCTGTAATCCCAATATAAATTGGCTAAAACTAAAAGTGCCTATTTTTGCCAGAGCTGCGGCTTTGAAGCGCCTAAATGGTTGGGCAAATGTCCGCAATGCGGGCAATGGAACACGTTTGTAGAAGAAGTGATTGAGAAAGCAAACACGGCAGTTCCGGAGTGGAAACCAGCCACTACCAGTTTGCAGCGCGCCAACAAACCTGTCCCGGTTTCGGAAATTGCTTTTACCGAAGAAGACCGGCTCATCACACCAGATAAAGAATTAAACCGTGTTTTAGGCGGAGGGATTGTTGGCGGTTCTTTGATTTTGTTGGGCGGCGAACCGGGAATCGGAAAATCAACCTTAATGCTGCAACTGGCTTTGATCATTCCGGGTTTAAAAGTGCTTTACGTTTCGGGCGAGGAAAGCGAGCGGCAAATCAAAATGCGTTCTGAGCGGATCAGTGCTTCTTTTACCACTAAAATTAATAACCCGTTTGTGCTGGTAGAAACTTCTACCCAAAATATTTTTAAACAGATAGAAGCGATCGAACCGGATTTGGTGATCATTGATTCGATACAAACCTTGCATTCGGCACATATCGAATCTACGCCGGGAAGCGTTTCGCAAGTGCGCGAATGTACCGCCGAACTGATGCGTTTTGCCAAAGAAACTTCTACGCCGGTTTTCCTGATCGGCCACATTACGAAAGATGGCGCCATTGCCGGACCAAAAATTCTGGAACACATGGTGGATACCGTTTTGCAGTTTGAAGGCGACCGGCACCATGTTTACCGGATTTTGCGCACCATTAAAAACCGTTTTGGTTCTTCTTCCGAGTTGGGGATTTATGAGATGCAGGGCGAAGGTTTGCGCGAAGTTTCCAATCCGTCCGAAATCTTATTATCACAACGGGACGAAGCGTTGAGCGGCATCACCATCTCCGCAACTTTGGAAGGAATGCGGCCCATGTTGATTGAAACCCAAGCTTTGGTAAGCCCTTCGCCTTATGGAACACCGCAACGTTCGGCCACTGGTTTTGACAACAAGCGGATGAACATGCTGCTGGCCGTTCTCGAAAAACGTTGTGGTTTCAGGCTGAGTGCGAAAGATGTTTTCCTGAATATTACCGGCGGAATCCGTGTAGAAGACCCGGCAATTGATCTGGGTTTGGCGGCGGCCATTATTTCTTCGCAGGAAGATATCCCGGTTTCTTTTAAAACCTGTTTTGCCGGCGAGTTGGGTTTATCGGGAGAAATCCGTGCCGTAAACCGGGTAGAACAACGTATTGCCGAAGCACAAAAGTTAGGTTTTGAGCAGATTGTTATTTCGCGGTACAACCTTCCCGCTGGCGGAAAAAATAAAAAAGCTTTGGATTTTTCGAGATATGATATTGAAGTAAAAGCCGTTAGCCGGATTGAAGAAGTTTTTCAGTTGCTTTTTGGCTGAGGAATACCTAAATTTATTAGTGATAAAAACAGTATGTTTATGGAAACACAGGAAATCATGCAATTGTCTGATCTCGACCTTTCAAAAACTTATACCTACGCTGATTATTTGCAGTGGAAGTTTAAGGAGCGCATAGAGTTGATAAAAGGCAGGATTTTTAAAATGAGTCCGGCACCAAGTTCAAACCACCAGCGTATTTCAAGAAAAATTTTGGTTGCTCTTGATAATTTCATGCATGGAAAGCCTTGTGAAGTATTTTATTCACCTTTTGATGTACGCCTTACCAAAAAATCAAAAAATAATCAAGATGTACAAACAGTTGTCCAGCCAGATATCTGTGTAATATGTGATCGCTCTAAAATTGATAAACGTGGCTGTATAGGCGCTCCTGATATTGTGGTAGAAATTATTTCTCCCGGAAATAACAAAACGGAGCTACAAAACAAGTACGAAGTTTACGAAGAAAACAGTGTGCAGGAATATTGGATTGTTTCTCCGCAAGACAAAACCTTTTTGAAGTACACTTTAAACCAGGACGGCGTTTACATAACTTCCAGATTATTATGTGCCGAAGAAGAAGTAACTACACCAATTTTGCCTGGTTTTGTATTGAAGTTAGAAGATGTTTTCAAAGACAATTAACAATCAGTTTTATTGTAATACCGGAAGTAATTAAATTTAAAGCTTTATTGAAACTCTGCCTATTATGCATTTATCAGACCTTGATCTTTCAAAAACTTATACTTATGCCGATTATTTACAGTGGAAGTTTGATGAGCGAATTGAATTAATAAAAGGCAGGATTTTTAAAATGAGTCCGGCACCAAGTTCCTACCATCAGGAAATAGCTGCAGAGATAACCAGGGTTTTTGCAAATTATTTAAAAGGGAAAACGTGTAAAGTTTATCCTGCTCCTTTTGACGTTCGGCTTACTAAAAAATTATTGATGGACGAAGATGTAACTACAGTTGTACAACCTGATATTTGTGTGGTTTGCGACCGAAGTAAAATTGACAAGAGTGGTTGTATTGGTGCACCGGACATTGTTGTAGAAATCCTTTCTCCAGGCAATAACAAAACAGAGTTGCAAAATAAATATGATGTTTATGAAGAAAATGGTGTGCAAGAATATTGGATTGTTTCCCCTCAACAAAAAACCTTTTTAAAATATGTTTTGAACCAGGACGGCGTTTACGTAGCTTCAAAACTATTACCTTCAAACGCTGAAGTTACTACACCAATACTACCAGGTTTTATATTAAAATTGGAAGATGTATTTGCAGATGATTAAGTCAACTGCTTTTATCTTAATCAAAACCTTCTGTTTTCTTAAAGGTTAATGCTTTAGATTGATTTTAAAACTTATGAAAAAAATATTCTTCTCCATAGCCGTTCTTTTTAGCGCTTTAACGGTTTCGGCACAGCAAGGAGCGATGCAGCCTCAAGGAAGCGCATCCAGTATATCACCAAAAGGAAAAGTTTACGGTGAAAAAGTAGATGTAAAAACAGTACACCCCATCGGCGATTTGAATGTTTATTTCGGGCGCCGCACTTCAGTTACCACCACCATTATTGCAAAAGTAACCGACGTAGATAAAAGCGGCGACTTTTTTTACGTGAAAGACAACAAAGGCCGGCCGGTAACTGTCCGCTTTAAAAATGCCGGTTCTAAAATTCCGCAAGATGTAAAAGGCAAAACAGTGCTGATTGACGGCGTGATTTCTAAAAACTTTATCGCCAACAACAAACAGCATTATGCCGGATCAAACGAAGGCATGGATAAAAACGACGAAAAAAAGAACAATGCCGGAACTTATGAAATGGCCGCACGCGGTGTGCAGTTAATGAATTAACGATACTGTTTTTACCCATAGAAAAAACCACGTCTGCTTTAAGTAGGCGTGGTTTTTTTTATGGGTAAAAGAAGCATTGGTTTCAATTAAGAGAACCAGAAAATCAAAATTATTTCTTACTTGCAATGATGATTCCGGTAGCCCAACATAATTTTGTAAGCGTTATATCAGTACGGTTATCTAAATCTGCAATCAGTTTTAATGCTTTTTCCTGATGCCCGTCCGGCCAGTTCGGTTGCGGCAACATATCATCTAAAATATAAAGCCCGCCCGGTTTTAGCAAGGCCAATGCTTCTTTTAGCATTAAGTATTTGCCATGCCAGGTATCGGCAAAAATAAAATCGTACTTTAGGTTTTGGTTGTGGCCGAGCCATTCGCCGGCATCGGCACAAATTAAATCAAGGCGGTTATCGGATAAATATTCTTTAGCGATATTTAAAAAACGGGCATTATTATCTACAGAAATTAAGGTAGAAGTGCTGTCCATTCCGTCCAAAATCCAAGCCGTAGATAAACCTGTTCCCGTTCCTAATTCCAAAAACTTTCCGTCCAGTTTTGAAGCCGCCAAAGTTTTCAGCAGCGAACAAGTCAGCGGATCAGAAGCCATGGTAAAACCGGATTGTTTGGTAGCTTCGTCTATTTCAAAATAGGCTTTAGGGAAATTTTGGGTGATTGCTTCTGTCATTTTAACTATTTCACTAAAAATATACCGATAAAAGAAGCATCCCTATTTGCTCAAATACATTGATTTTTCTTTGTACAGATGCCGGAAATACGGGTCTTCCAAATCGCGGATAAAACGGATCGCTTCCCCGGTGGATTTCATTTCAGGCCCTAATTCTTTGTTCACTTCCGGGAACTTATCAAAAGAGAAAACAGGTTCTTTAATGGCGTAACCTTGCAGTTTCCGTTCAATCGTAAAATCTTTAAGCATGTTGGCGCCCAACATAATTTTAGCGGCAATGTTAATATAAGGCACATCATAAGCTTTTGCGATGAACGGAACCGTTCGCGAAGCACGCGGATTGGCTTCGATCACATAAACTTCTTCGTTTTTTATGGCGAATTGGATGTTCAACAAACCGCAAACATTCAAAGCTTTAGAAATTTTAACCGTGTGTTCTTCCATTTGCCGGATCACATTTTCAGACAAATTAAACGGAGGCAAAACAGCACTTGAATCGCCAGAATGAATTCCTGCAGGTTCAATGTGTTCCATCAAACCGATGATATGCACATCTTCGCCATCGCCAATCGAATCAGATTCGGCTTCTTCGGCACGATCCAAAAAATGATCAATTAAAACACGGTTCCCGGGAAGGTTTTTTAAGAGATTTACGACAGCTTTTTCCAAGTCTTCATCATTGATAACAATACTCATGCCTTGTCCGCCAAGCACATAACTTGGCCGAACCAACACCGGATAACTAACCTGGTGCGCTACAACCAATGCTTCTTCCGCACTTTCGGCAACGCCATATCTTGGATAAGGGATTCCCAATTCTTTCAACAGATCAGAAAAACGGCCGCGGTCTTCGGCAATATCCATGTTGTCATAACTCGTTCCGATAATTTTGATACCATGTTCGTGCAGCTTTTCGGCCATTTTTAAAGCCGTTTGCCCGCCCAACTGAACGATTACACCTTCCGGTTTTTCCAAGTCAATAATTTCGCGGACGTGTTCCCAAAAAACCGGCTCGAAGTACAGCTTATCTGCCATGTTAAAATCGGTAGAAACAGTTTCCGGGTTGCAATTGATCATGATAGATTCAAAACCGCATTCTTTTGCAGCCAGCAAACCGTGTACACAACTGTAATCAAACTCAATTCCCTGGCCGATCCGATTCGGACCGGAACCTAAAACAATAATTTTTTTCTTATCGGAAACAACAGATTCATTTTCGCCTTCATAAGTAGAATAGTAATAAGGCGTTTTGGCCTGAAACTCTGCCGCACAAGTATCTACCATTTTGTAAACGCGGTGCAAACCCAATTCTTTACGGCGCTGGTAAACATCTTCTTCGCTTACATGCTGCAAAATGTAGGCAATTTGCGCATCCGAAAAGCCTTTTTGTTTTAGGGTGAAGAAGAAATCTTTCGGAATATTATTTAAAGAGTACCGGCGAAGTTCGATTTCCAAGTTCACCACTTCCTGAATCTGGTTTAAAAACCAGCGGTCTATTTTAGTTACTTTACGAACAGATTCTATCGGCACGCCCAAACTCAACGCATCATAAACATGGAACAACCGATCCCAACTTGGATGCTCCAAACTGTACATAATTTCTTCCAAATTGCGGCTTTGCCGGCCATCGGCACCTAAACCTGCACGACCAATCTCCAAACTCTGACAAGCTTTCTGCAACGCTTCAATAAAGCTGCGGCCAATGCCCATCACTTCGCCTACCGATTTCATTTGCAAGCCCAACTCACGGTTGGCACCTTTAAATTTATCAAAGTTCCAACGCGGGATTTTAACGATGACGTAATCTAAAGTTGGCTCAAAGTAAGCAGAAGTTGTTTTGGTAATCTGGTTTTGCAGTTCGTCCAAGTTAAAACCGATAGCTAATTTAGCCGCAATTTTAGCGATTGGATAACCGGTTGCTTTGGAAGCTAAGGCTGAGGAACGGGAAACGCGCGGGTTGATTTCAATCGCAATAATATCATCATTGGTCGGGTTGACCGAAAACTGAACGTTGCAACCACCCGCAAAATTGCCAATGGCACGCACCATTTTGATGGCCTGGTCGCGCATGGATTGGTAAGCGCGGTCGCTCAAAGTCATGGCCGGCGCAACAGTGATCGAATCTCCGGTGTGGATGCCCATCGGGTCGAAGTTTTCAATCGAACAAATGATGATAACGTTATCGTTGTTGTCGCGCAGCAGTTCCAGCTCAAATTCTTTCCAGCCGATAACCGCTTGTTCAACTAAAACTTCATGCGTGGGCGATGCTTGCAAACCACGGCTCAAAGCCGCATCAAACTGTTCTTTTTTATGAACGAAACCGCCGCCGCTTCCGCCCAACGTATAACTGGGCCGGATTACTAACGGGAAACCAATTTGTTGTGCGGCTTCTTTTCCTTCCAAAAAGGAATTGGCGATTTTAGAAGGCGCCACGCCAATGCCAATCTCCACCATCAACTGCCGGAACTCTTCGCGGTTCTCTGTTTTTTCGATGGCCGCAATATCAACCCCAATAATTTTTACGCCGTACTTTTGCCAGATACCGCGTTCTTCGGCTTCTTTGCACAGGTTTAAAGCCGTTTGTCCGCCCATGGTTGGCAGCACGGCATCTATTTTTCGTTCCTGTAAAATGATTTCCAGGCTATCGCAGTTTAAGGGCAGCAGGTAAACATGATCGGCGATGACTTTATCCGTCATAATCGTTGCCGGGTTGCTGTTGATGATGGAAACTTCAATCCCTTCATCTTTTAAAGACAAAGAAGCCTGCGAACCGGCATAATCAAACTCGCAAGCCTGGCCGATCACAATTGGGCCGGAACCGATAATTAAAACAGAATTGATGGAAGTGTTTTTGGGCATTATGCTTTTTTTACGGGTATAATTTAAGCGCCGAGCCAGAATTTTCCTTGCTAATGGACAGGAAAATCCCGACTTGTTTGTCGGGATGTAAAGGTAGTTTTTTTGACGGGTTTTATCGGCCCAAAGTGAAATTTATTGGCATGGTATAACTTACTTTTACAGGAACACCATGTTGTAATCCTGGGTTCCATTTAGGCGATTGACGGATTACCCTTACAGCTTCGGCATCAATTTGAGGAAAAACACTTTGCAAAACTTTTATATCTGCCAAGCTTCCATCTTTTTCAATTACAAAACTTAATAATACACGGCCTTGTATGCCTCGCTGTTTTGCTTCCAACGGATAATTAATATTGTTGGAAAGGAAACGGCCGAAAGCATTTGCACCGCCTTTAAATTCTGGCAATACTTCTTTTACCGCATAATTTTTAGTCTGCCCATTTGCGTCCGTGCTCACACCATTTATAAATTTCCCACTCGCATATTCTTCAGTGAAACTAACTTTGCCATGGTTGGCGGTTCCTTTCCAGCTACCATTTCTTTTGCCATCTTTTACATCCCCTTCTTCCCGAAACCTGTTTTCAAGATCAATAACTACATAATGTCCGTTTCCATTTATAACCGTTTGTATACCTGTTGAATCGTAAACATCATGAATGGTTTCATCAGATTCAAATCCCGGTTTTGTGAAGATCGGTTTGAATTCGATATTACGATATAATTTGCCATTTGGATAATAATCATAAACAAGTCCCGAAACCCTTCCCTTTTCATAACTGGCTATCCTTTTCCTCGTTTTATTTGGATAAAAACTTGCTGTCGTTCCTTCCAGTCTGATCGGTTCTACAGAAGAAGATTTTCCAATAAATTTTTGATTGCCGTTCAAATAATACTCCAGCACATTGTACAAAACCGTTCCAGAGTCTGGCTCCTGTACAACCCTGATATAATCCGCACTATCTTTAAGGTCAACGTAACGCCCGTCGTTCTTCAAAAAATAAACGTTTTGTTTTTTCTGAGCGAAACCATCCAGCACCAAAAAAAGGGCGATAAAAGAAGCAAAGTAAAATTTTAGTTTCATTAATTTAATTTAAGGATAATGCCAATGCTGTTTTTAGCAATGATAATTATTTGTTGTCAATCAACATAATTTTTACCTGATAAAAGAAGCATCATCAACCCAAAAAATAGTATGTTTGAAAAGACAGACAGTTCCGCAAAAACCATGAATTTTAAAAATTATACTTCTATTTCCCTTGGCCTTTTATCGCTTGCGTTGTTCAGTTCTTCGCCCGCAAAAGCACAAATCAAAATAGCAAACGACCCGGTTTATCAAAACCTGGACCCATCGGTAAAGCCCGGCGACAATTTTTTTGAATATGCCAACGGCGGCTGGATCAAAAGAAACCCAATCCCGGCGGCTTATTCCAGTTGGGGGATTGGCAATGTGGTGAGCGAGGATTTGCGCGACCGCTTGAAAAAGATCAACGAAGATGCCGAAAAAGCAAACGCACCAAAAGGCAGCAACACGCAAAAAATCGGCGATTTTTATTACAGCGGATTGGATACCGTTACGATAGAAAAGCTGGGCATCAATGCCATCAAAACGCCTTTAAACCGCATTGAGCAGATCAAAACCAAGCAGGATGTGTTGGACGCGGCGGCTTATTTAACCACCATCGGCGTCCGTAATTTTATTGGCGCAGGCGTTGGCCAGGATGCGAAAAACAGCGATAAAATGATGCTGCAGTTCCGGCAGGCTGGTTTGGGTTTGCCCAACCGCGATTATTATTTTAAAACTGATGCCCGCACTGTCAAAATCAGGAACGATTATGCGCAGCAGCATATCCCGACCATGCTTAAACTTTCGGGTTTAAATGATGCGGCGGCGGCCAATGCTGTTTTTACCATCGAAAAATCATTGGCCGATAGCAGCCGCACGCTGGTTGCCCTGCGCGATCAATATAGAAATTACCACAAAATGCCGGTGGCCAAACTGAACCAGTTAACGCCAAACATCAACTGGACGAACCTTTTTCCGAAACTCGGTCTAAATTCGGTTGATTCTGTAATTGTTGGCCAGCCCGAATTCTACCACAATCTGGACAAAGCTTTAACCACTTTTTCGGTTGCTGATTGGAAAGCTTATCTCCGCTGGAAACTAATTTCTGCTTATGCGCCTTATTTGAGCAAAGATTTGGAGCAGGAAAATTTTCGTTTTTCGGGAACCGTTTTGTCGGGAAGAAAAGAGCAGTTGCCGCGATGGAAACGCGTTTTGGATACCGAAAACGGCTTGATGGGCGAGTTGCTGGGGCAGCTTTTTGTGAAAGAATATTTCCCGGCCACTTCCAAAAAACGGTACGAAGATATGGTGGAAGCGATTCGCGTTGCCTACAAAGAACACATCGAAAAACTGGATTGGATGAGTCCGGCGACGAAGCAAAAGGCTTTATTAAAGTTGAACGCCATCCATCCAAAAGTAGGTTACCCAGACCAATGGAAAGATTTTTCGACCTTGCAGATCAGCCGCGAATCTTATGCCCAAAACGTAATGAACGGCCGCAACTGGCAATACCTGGAAAACATCCACAAGCTGGGCAAACCGGTTAACCACGCCGAGTGGAACATGACGCCGCAAACTTACAACGCCAATTACAGCCCCAGCAACAACGAAATTACATTACCGGCAGCGCAGTTTATGATTCCGGGCATAAAAGATGCCGCTGTGGACGATGCCGTAGCTTATGGTTACGTGGCTGCTTCTACCATCGGCCACGAAATTACACATGGTTTTGATGACCAAGGCCGCCAGTACGATGCCAAAGGAAACTTAAAAGCCTGGTGGACGCCACAGGATTCGGTGAAGTTTACGCAACGCGCACAGAAGTTGGTGGAACAGTTTAACGGTTACAAAGTGCTCGACAGTTTGCATGTAAACGGAAAAGCAACTTTAGGCGAAAACATCGCCGATTTGGGCGGCATCGTTTTGGGTTTGGATGCTTTTAAAAAAACGGCGCAATATAAACAAGGCAAAACTATTAATGGATTAACGCCAATTCAACGCTTCTTTTTGGGCTATGCTTTAGGTTGGTTGGGCCACGAGCGCGACGAAGCTTTGGCCAACCAGGTAATGACGGATGTTCACTCACCAGGATTTTTACGGGTGAATGCGCCTTTTTCGGATGTGGATGAGTTTTACACCGCTTTTGGTATCAAAAAAGGTGATCCGATGTGGATTGACCCGGACAAAAGGGTGAAGATTTGGTAATGCTTCTTCTACTGGGTAAAATTTAAAGCGACGTTCGTTCATCGCTTTTTTTATGCCCATAAAAACGATCTTTGGTTTCATGTTAATAAATGCTTTTACCGATTGGGTCCGCTCGCAAAACCCATTGGAAGTTACCGGCGTAATTACCGGTATTTTATGCGTTTATCTTGCTGCCAAAAACGTGATCTGGAATTGGCCTTTTGCCATTGTCAGCGTTGCGGTTTACATCATTATTTTTTTTAAGGCGAAGCTGTATGCCGATATGGGTTTGCAGTTTTACTTTTTGGCGATGAACGTTTACGGCTGGTACTTTTGGAGCCGCAAGCCAAAAACAGAAGCAAAAGTTCCGGTTTTGAGGATCACAAAAAAAGAAATTTTGCTTTCTATCATTGGTGTGATCCTGTTTACTGCAATTTTAGGTTTTTTGCTGAAGAAAGGAACAGATGCCGCTTTCCCTTTTATTGATAGTTTTTGTACGGCCTGCAGTTTGATTGCGCAGGTTTTGCTGGCGCGGAAAGTATTGGAAAACTGGCTGATTTGGGTTTTTGTAGATGTGATTTATGTGGTTGTTTATACCGCTAAAAACTTGCATTTAACGGCCGGTATGTACGCACTTTATTTGATTATTGCCGCTTTAGGTTATTGGGATTGGCGAAGGGATTACCGATTGCAGCAATAAAAAATGGAGAAGCGGGATTGTCATTTCGATCCGAAGGGAGAAATCCTCTTTTAAAAATAAAGGTTTTAGGTTGATAAAAGAAGCATTGAATTGTATCGCTTTGATGAAGATTTCTCCCTTCGGATCGAAATGACAGAAAAAAACCAATAACAATGAACCATCAAATCATCAAAATAGCCATCGTCGGGCCAGAATCCACCGGAAAATCAACGATGTCCAAATGGTTGGCACATCATTACCATACGATTTGGGTGCCAGAATATGCACGTGAGTATTGTGAGAATTTAACAGGCGATTGCACTTTGCAGGATGAGATCAACATGTTTCACGGGCAGTTAGCGTTGGAAAAAGAACTGCTGCCAAAAACCAATCAACTGCTCATTTGCGATACTACTTTTATCACCATAAAAATCTGGAGCGATGCTTTGTTCGGCAGTACGCCTCAGGAAGTGCTGAACGAACTGCCCAAACACCAGTACGATTTTTATTTATTGCTGGACATTGATATGCCCTGGCAGGACGATCCGCTGCGCAACTTCCCAACCCAGCGCGAACATTTTATGCAGGTTTGGCAACAGGAATTAAAAGCGTTAAATGCCAATTATAAAGTGGTTTCCGGGATTGGGGAAACACGTTTTCAAAATGCAGTAAAAGCCATTAATGCCTTTACCGCAAAGTTAAATCTTTCAGCTTAATGGCTGGTTTTGGTGGTATCGCTGCCGGAAGAATTTCCCGCGGCACTTGTGCCCGTAGTGCCTGAGGAGCCTTTGATCGCTTGCGTAGTATCGCCGGCGCCAGAACTGCCTGCCGAACCGGAATCTGCCACGTCCTTGCCTGTTTTTGCAGTATTGCTGTTGCAGGCAGATAAAGCCAGTCCGGCAAAAATGGCAATCATAAAACTTATCTTTTTCATCTTGAAATTGTTTACTCAATAAGCGGCAGCCAATCTTTTTGTTTTTCCAAAAAGCTTGGCGATGCTTCTTTTACCACTATATTTTAGATAATGCTTTTTACCACGCCGCCATCAACGCGAATGGCCGAACCATTGGTTCCGGCAGCCAGCGGACTGGTGATGTAACAAACCATATTGGCAATTTCCTGCGGAGAAATAAAGCGTTGCAGGATAGAGCTTGGGCGCATTTCCTTAAAAAACTCATCTTCTACCTGGTCCTTGCTTTTGTTTTGTTTCGCAGCCAAACCCTCAATAAAACTGCCAACGCCTTCTGATAAAGTTGGGCCTGGAAGCACGGAATTAACGGTAACGTTGGTATGTTTGGTCAGTTCGGCCAAACCGCGCGAAACAGCTAATTGTGCCGTTTTGGTCATGCCGTAATGGATCATTTCTTCCGGAATGTTAATGGCAGATTCGCTCGAAATAAAAATAATACGCCCCCAGGTTTTATCCAGCATTTTTTTAAAGTAAGCGCGCGATAAACGGATGCCGCTCATTACGTTTACTTCAAAAAATTGCAGCCAGTCTTCATCTGCAATTTCATCAAAATGTTTTGGTTCAAAAATGCCCACGTTGTTCACCAAAATATCAACTGCAGGAATTGCCGCGATCAGGTTTTCTACTTCTTTTACTTTAGAAAAATCTGCTGCCACACCTTTGATGTTTGCGCTGTCGGTTTCGTTTTGCAGCTTTTTAACAGCTTCGTTTACACGTTCTATCGTACGGCCGTTTAGGTAAACCTGCACGCCTTCCTGCGCAAGCGTTTTTGCAATGGCATAACCAATCCCGGCAGTCGAGCCGGTTATCAAGGCAGTTTTATCTTTTAGTTGAAAATCCATTGATCCAAAATTTTATAGGGTAAAAACAGTATTACCGTTAAAATCAGGAACACATTTTGGCACTAAAAGATTTGCCTCAACCTTAAAAACAGGTGCTAAAAGAAGTATTTACTTTTTTATGGCTTTTACCAAATCTTCCACTTCCGGGATTTTCGGGAAAACTTTAACCAATTGATGGCTTTTGTCATAAATAGCTTCGTAAGGCGTGGTAGATACTTGATAAAACCTTTGCACCAAATAGGTATAACCTTCTGTTCCGATGGTAATGTTCGGATATTTTTTCAGCCCGTAATCCTTCACAAACTTGGTCATGGCTTTAAACTGGCGTTGCGGGTCAACAAACGTGATCATTACAATTTGTGTGTTGCCAAATTCTTTGATATGCTTGGTCAGTTGTTCTGTTAAGTGCTGGCAATGCGGACAATCAGGCGCGAAATAAATCAGCATCACCGGAATATTTTTTTTGAGGTTTGCCGGCGTAGCGTAAGTGCTGTCGGTGGTTAAAATTTTATAAGGCGGGATGTTTTTATTGGCCGGGCCATCTTGCGAACAAGCGGAAAAAGTGATGCCAATAAACAATAAAAACAGGTACAAGGGTTTCATGCGGATGCTTCTTTTAGGGCAATAAAATTATTCAATAATACTCAATTGGGTGATGATGTCGTCTTCGGTAATTGGAAACGGTTTTTTGTGGCGGATCGTTTGGTGCACGGCATCAAAAATACCCATAAAATTGCCTTTCAGCGAAGGAACCCATTCGGTTTCCATTTTTTCGGTTTCGGGGTTGATGTAGGTCAGCTCGCCTTGCATGCCTTCTTCCTCCACACCAAAACCAACAGCCAGCGGAGACATGCCTTGGTCCAACTGCGCTTCCTGCACGTCCGACCGTTTTTTGATGAAACTGCCGCGCGAGCCATGCAGCACAAAACCGGGTAAAGGCTTTGCCACCAACATGCTGGCGTATAAAAACACGTTCATGCCTTCTGCATATTTCAGGTGGAGAAAGGCATAGTCCGGCACTTCTGTTTTTAGCCGGAATTCGCCCAGCGTTTTGGTGAAGCTTAGCGGTTTGCCAAAAAGGTCAAGCGTTTGGTCAATTAAGTGCGGGCCTAAATCATACAACAACCCGCTGGCCGACATAGGCGTTTCTTTAAATACTTTTGGCCCGATTTCCGGCCGCCAGCGGTCGTACCGAAAATGCACTTCCACTATTTTGCCTAATTTACCGGTTTCCAGCACTTGTTTTACGGCCATCACATCGCTGTCCCAGCGGCGGTTTTGGTAAACTAAAACTTCGCGGTTTACTTTTCGGCCCAAATCAAATAAAGCTTTGGCTTCTGCGGATGTTGGTGCAATTGGTTTTTCAATCAATACATGTTTGCCGGCTAGCAATGCTGCTTTTGCATGATCAAAATGGGCGAAGTTGGGCGTATTTACCACGATGAGTTCCAGGGTTGGATCATTGATCAGTTCGTCAATCGTATCGTAACTTTTAATTTCCGGGTAAAATTGCTGCGCTTTTTTGGTATTCCTTTCTACAATCGCATCCAGGCTAAAAGCCGGGTTTGCATTTAAAAAAGGTGCATGAAATATCCGGCCAGACATGCCGAAAGCCAATAAGCCGGTTTTGATGGGTTGATCCATAAGTTAAAATTGGTGAAATATATTTACTTAAAAAATGCTTCTCACTGCACCGCCATCAACCTGGATGGTAGTCCCGGTAATGTACGAAGCTTTTTCGGAAGCTAAAAAAGTAATCAATGCGGCCAGTTCTTCCGGTTTGCCGATGCGCTGCAAGGGGATATTTTTCGCCCTTTCTTTTAACGCTTCTTCCTCGGTCATTCCCGCAGCTAATTGTTGTTTGATGCTGGTGTTACGAACACGGTCGGTCAAAATCAAGCCCGGGCAAACATTGTTCACCGTAATTTGGTCCGGCCCAGCTTCGTCGGCCAGCATTTTGGCCATGCCAATAACGCCCATCCGGATACTGGTTGAAAGAACAGAATTTTCCAGGACAGATTTAACAGAAAGGCTGGTGATATTGATGATCCGCCCGCTTCCTGTTTTTTTAAGGTGAGGCAAAACCAAGCGCGAAAAACGGACGGTGCTTAATAAATTCAGTTCGAAAGCTGCCTGCCACTGGCTTTCATCAAAACTCTCAAAAGGGCCAAAAGGCGGGCCACCGGCATTGTTTACCAAAATATCAATCTGCCCAAAATATTGGATGGTTTCTGCAATAAAATTTTCGCATTGTTGTGCATTGGTTACATCAACCGGAACGGCAATTACTTCCGATCCTGTTTTTTCGCTGATTTGCGATGCTGTTTTTACCAGATCTTTTTCATTGCGCGAGCCGATAACTACACGTGCGCCTTCTGCTGCCAATGCTTCGGCGGCTGCGCGGCCCAAACCTTTGCTGGCTGCCAAAACAACGGCTACTTTATTGCTTAACCCTAAATCCATAAAAATAAATTAAACCGAATTTTAACAACTGCTGCAAATTTTGTTTTAATGGCCAAACATGCCCGAAATAATGTTGATGCTTAAAGCTACAATTGCGGTGTTGAAAACAAAAGACAAAATGCCCTGCAGCCAGGCCAGCCGGCGTATTTTGCGCGAACTGATCTCGACGTCGGACACTTGGAAAGTCATGCCGATCACAAACGAGAAATAAACAAAATCCATAAAATCCGGGTGGGGTTCTTTCGGAAATTCCAGGCCGTAGCCATATTCGCCTTCTTCGTTTTTGGTAGAATAAAAAATATGGGCATAACGCATGGTAAAAATGGTATGCGTAAGCCACCAGGAAATAGCTACCGAAGCAATAGAAAGGAGGACATGGGTTATTGTTTGTTCTTTGGACAGCCCTTTTAAAGATTGTAAAAGAAAAACTACGGCAAACAGGCTGGCAAACGCCGAACCAATGATAAAAAGAAAGATAAAAGTTACACTTGAATCTTCCAGGCTGGCTACTTTGCGCACCGCACTGGGGTGCATCGAAAGGATAGAGATCCAGCTCATCACCAAAATACTGGAAGCATAACTGATCCAGGTAAGCATGATGTTAGCGGACAAAGGTTGTTTCCGCGTTAAAAAATAGGTAAGCAAAGCAACCGCCAGTGCAATATATTGCCGGTGCTGCGAATCTATGTATTTAATTTTTTTCTCTGCCATTGGTGTATTTAATTCTCCTTAAATGTAAAAAGGAATGCCGGGAAACGATGTAAAATTTATGTGCATAAAAGAAGCATGGCTAAGCCGCAGCTTTTCTTCTGCGCCGGTTCCAGGTTTGGAGGATGGAATGTGTCGGGATTTCGTCGCCCAGTAATTTCCCCCAGGGCTTCAGGTCGTCAATCCGGTCAAAAATAATCTTTAAAACGGCCACCATCGGGATGGAAAGGAACATGCCGGCAACGCCCCACAAAGCGCCAACCAGCAATACTACAATGATGGAAACCAAGGCATTGATTTGTACTTTGGAAGATACAATCTTGGGCACCAAAATATTGTTGTCAATAAACTGGATGACGGAGTAAGCGATAATAATGCCTATTTGTGTGCTGTAGCCATCTTTTGTTACCGTTGCAATCAACAGCGGAAGTATGATGGCAATGATGCCGCCGATAAAAGGCACCATATTTAAAATCGCACCGATAACGCCAATCAACAAAGCATATTTTACGCCCAAAATAAACAAAGCAGCAGAATTAAGAACGGCTACAATGGCCGCTTCGATCAACAAGCCAACAATATAACTCTGGATAGCCATTTTGGTCTGGTTTAAAATTGCGGCCACACGTTCTGAATTTTCTTCGGAGAAAACCTCGTACAAAAAATTCAGGATCAGCTCTTTGTACAGCAGCAGTAAAAAAATATAAACCGGTATTAAAAAAAGCACGCTAAACAGGCCAAACAAACTGCCGATGGTTTGGCCAACCAGGCCTTTGCTGTTATTGGCCGCTTCGTTTAGCATTTCCATCTGTTTTTGGATGCTGAGGCCGAAAGTATGTTGCACCCAAGCTTCTACTTCAACCACAATTTGTGCGCCTTTTGCTTTTAAAGCAGGAAAAGTATCGCCAAACTGGATCATTTGGGAGGAAAGAAAGTAAAGTACGGCAAACAAAATAACGATCATGGCAAGCAGCGTTAAGCTAACGGCAAGTACTTTTGGCACTTTCCATATCCTTAATTTGGTATAAAACGGATTGAGCAGGATGGCCAGTAAAACGGAAAAGCCCATGGGCACCAGGAAATCGGCCAGCATATAAAGCACCAGTACAACCAGCGAGATGCCAAAAAGGATGACGGTTGCTTTAAGGTAAAACGGGTATTGTTTTAAGAGCATAAATTCAGGTTGTCACATCAGCGCGTTTGGTCAGAAACAGCAATTGATGGTGGTTGTTATCGAAATCTAATCAAATCCTTAACCCAAATAGCTGTATAAGGTTTAAGTTTTATGCCGGTAAAAGAAGCATTGCGCTTTGTAATTATTCTACCGAAACCGTCAGCCCTTCCTGCTGCAAAATTTTGCGGTACACTTCTACTTCCGTAAACGAGCCTTCCAAAATGGCGCATTTGCCTTTGGTGTGCACTTCCCAGGCAATTTTTTCTGCCTGGCCGTCGGTGTAGTCCAAGTATTTCATCAGGCAATAAATAACGTGCTCAAAGGAGTTTACCTCATCGTTCCACAATATCAAACGGTGGCTTTCTTTCAAGCCCGCCAATACTTCTTCCAGTGTGAAGCTTTCTTCTTTAACCTCTGTTGACATAAAAGCAAATTTAATGAAAATAAAAGTTGCTTGTTCAAAATACTGCAACAGAGTTTTTGGTTTTGGGCGATGCTTCTTTTACCAGGTAAAAATTGGTGTGTTAACTGTTGGTGTTCGAATGGTATTGAATGATTAGAAACCATTAGCCCAAAAGACAGGGATTGCAAATCTGCGACGGTAGAACCAAAAACAAAACAATAAAATAACCAGCTAAACGGTTTGTTTTAAAATCGGTTTGAACAAAAACTTTATTATCATTGCTGCACATGAAAGCATTACCTTTTGTATTTTCCTCCGCCCTGTTATTGTCATTTATGATACAGGCAGATGCCCAATCCAAATCCAACTTAAAAACACTCAAAGCACCGCCGCACCCCATTACAGTTGATGGCAATTTGAAAGATTGGGGCGACAGCCTGAACTATACCAGCGAAGCCAAGCACATCAATTACGGTTTGGCAAGCGATAAGGAAAATTTGTATTTTGCAATCCGCATTCAAGACCGGGCGCAGCAAGGCCAGGCCATGCGCAACGGAATTACGCTTTCTTTTAACCCCGAAGGAAAGAAAAAAGAAACCTACAGCCTGACTTTCCCCTCGCCAGACCAGGACGAGAACAGCATTTTTATCCTACCAAAAGCAGACAATGCCGTTACCCAGCAGCAGTTGAAGCAGGAAGACCAGGAAGAACGCCGCAAAGCCGAGCTGCTCAAGTTGCGGGATATTGATGTAAAAGGTTTTAAAGACATCGAGACCGACCACATCAGCACGGCCAATACTTATGGCATAAAAACAGTATTGAATTTTGACGAACAAGGCGCGCTGGTTTACGAAGCGGCTATCCCGATAAGAATGCTGCATACCGACAACAGCAACAACAAGCCCTGGATGTTCGATATCAAGATCAACAGTTTTACGGCGGCTAAAGGCAGCCATGATGGTTTGCGCCCGGCGGGGGAAGCAGGAGGAATGGGCGGCGGCGGGCTGCGCGGCGGC
>CAXTKQ010000049.1:0-26008 GCA_964244955.1 uncultured Sphingobacteriaceae bacterium
TTCGTGTACTTTGGTTTTTTTGCGAAGGCCGGCCGTATCAATCAGCATAAAATCATGGCCAAACTGGTTGTAATGGATGTGGATAGAATCGCGCGTGGTGCCTGCAATTGGCGTAACAATATTCCGGTCCTGGCCAATCAGAGAATTGATCAAAGAAGATTTTCCCACGTTCGGCCGGCCAACAATGGCAAATTTTGGCAGGCCGTTTTCTTCAACTTCTTCATCGTCAAAACCCTTTACCACTTCGTCCAGCAGTTCCCCCGTTCCGGAACCCGTCATGGAAGAAATCGGGAAAATCTCGCCCAAACCTAAACTGTAAAAAATGCTGGTTTCATCATAGCGGGCAGCATTGTCAACCTTATTGACAACCACATGCACCGGTTTTTTGCTTCTGCGGAGCAAAGCCGCAATTTCATCATCCAAATCGGTAATGCCGGTAGTTACGTCAACCATAAATAAAATTACGGTTGCTTCTTCAATGGCAATAACCACTTGTTCGCGAATGGCGGCTTCAAAAACATCTTCCGAATTGGCCACGTAACCGCCGGTATCAATCACGGTAAAAGTGCGGTTGATCCATTCGGCATGGCCGTAATGGCGGTCTCGGGTTACACCGCTAAAGTCATCAACAATGGCTTTGCGGCTCTCGGTCAATCGGTTATATAAAGTGGATTTGCCTACATTGGGGCGGCCAACTATGGCTACTATGTTACTCATTCTTCAGTTGTCTGTTGTGGGTTGCCGGTTTTAATGGCAACCTATCTGTTTC
Source organism: uncultured Sphingobacteriaceae bacterium (assembly GCA_964244955.1). Classification (GTDB taxonomy): domain Bacteria; phylum Bacteroidota; class Bacteroidia; order Sphingobacteriales; family Sphingobacteriaceae; genus Mucilaginibacter_A. The sequence continues at coordinate 770 of CAXTKQ010000049.1, forward strand.
TGTTATTTCCGTTTGAACTGGCAACCCGCAACTTGCAACCGGAAACCGATAATCAATCTTCGTACCCAAACTGTTTCAGGTAATTTTTTTTGCTGCGCCAGTCGGGGATTACTTTAACGAACATTTCCAGGAAAACTTTATGCTGGAACAATTCTTCCATATCCTTTCGGGCATAAGTGCCAATCTTTTTCAGCATCGCGCCGCCCGGGCCAATTAGGATATTTTTTTGGGAATCGCGTTCGACAATAATTTCCGAACTGATGCGGTATATTTTTTCATCTTCCTTAAAAGCTGTAATAATCACTTCGGTACTGTACGGGATTTCTTTTTTATAGCTTTTAAATATTTTTTCGCGGATAATTTCGGAAGCGAAGAAACGGTCATTGCGGTCGGTTAAAAAATCTTTTTCGTAATAAGGCGGATGCTCGGGCATGTACGCCAAAATTGTATTGATAAAAGAAGCAATGTCTTGCATATGCAAAGCCGAAATAGCGTAAACCGCTTTTGGGTTCAATTTTTCCTGCCAGTAAGCGATTTTTTGCATCACGGTTGCTTCGTCCGATTCATCAATTTTATTGATCAGAACGATCAGCGGTGCCAGTGAGCCTTCCAGCTTTTCTAAAACGTCTTGCTCGTCGTGCTGTTCGTTGATGTCGGTCATCAGCAAAATCAAGTCCGCATCCACGATCGAGCCTTCCACCTGGTGCATCATACTTTCCTGCAAGGCATAGTGCGGTTTGATGATGCCCGGTGTGTCTGAAAAAACGATTTGGTAATTTTCGCTGTTCACAATCCCCAAAATCCGATGGCGCGTGGTTTGGGCTTTGGAGGTGATGATGGACATCTTTTCGCCAACCAGCGCATTCATCAGCGTAGATTTCCCGGCGTTGGGTTTCCCGATGATGCTTATAAAACCTGCCTGATGAGCCATTGAAAAAATAAGTTAAAATATATTTTGACTGCAAAGAAACGAATTATATCTTTGCAGTCCAATTCAGGGAAACAATATCAACAATTGAAATACTGAAAAGGCTTCCGGGGTTTATGGCCGGAACGAAATTAAAAACAGTGCGGGATGGAGCAGTTGGTAGCTCGTCGGGCTCATAACCCGAAGGTCGTAGGTTCGAGTCCTGCTCCCGCTACCTTAAATCCTCATAATAAATTAACTGTCAATTTATTATGAGGATTTTTTATTTTAAACAAAGTGGTTTAACTCAACTTTTTTTGACAACTTTAAAATAACGGATAGGTAATCAGTAAAACACCAATAACCTTAAAATGTATGCGCAAATGTTTTAAGGCCAGGGTAAGCTGGTTTTCTACAGAACGCTTGGAAATCCCTAACTGTTCCGCAATTTCTTCATTACTAAAATATTGTATCCGGCTTAACGAAAAAATTTCACTGCAACGCCTAGGCAATTGTTCAAGGCACATATTCATGTCGTTTTCCAATTCACCGTAAATCAATTTCTCTTGCCCTTCATTTTCCTGCCATGACCCGGCATCTTCAGTGTAAGCATCAACATATAAAATAGCAGGTTTTTTTTGTTTTTTTAAATGGGCATAAACCTGATACCTGACCGATGCTTTGAGATAGTTTGGCAGGTTATCAATAACAATATAGTTTCTTCTGTTCCAAAGTGTTAGGAACAGATCAAGAACTATTTCTTCACAAACTTCAATATCTTTAACATAGAAATTTGCTGTTTTATATAAAACCAGCCAATAGCGATTAAAAAGCACCGTAAAAGCACGATAATCGTTATTGCAGGTTTTTGTCCATAATTCGGCATCGCAGGGAGTGCTTTTTGCCATTTCGGTTTATTAATTGTTCGTAAAAATACAGTTAATAAAGACAAACACAAGATTTGTAAGGCAAATATTGAGGTTAAAATGTTTGCAAACGATAACTGTTTAACTTATGCAATACTTTTTTAAAAGCAATGGGCTTGTTTAAATTTCTATCATGAAAACTTACAATGCTTCTTTTATGCCTATAAATTTTGTTTTTAAAGGTTACATCAATACAAAAAGTATAATAAACCAATGATTTTTAGGTGCTAAAAGAAGCATAGGAATTATTAAATAAAATTTAAACAGGTTTTATGTGTGTACGCAGCATTAATGTTACACTATAATAACGTAAACCATTATTGACCGATAAAACCTTTTGCCAAAAATGACGCGCGAACAATATTTATTGCTCTATGAAAAATTTTTGGTCGGCGAAGCAACTTCCGAAGAAGCAAAAAGCCTTTTATTATATCAGGACGAGTTTGAACTGCAACTGCCTACAGCGGCGGAAAATTTAGATAAAGCCAATATAGAAACCGGCAAACGGCTACTTAACAAACTAAATAGCCGCACAGGCAATTTGATGCCCAAAACCGTTTTAATAAAATGGCTGTCAGCCGTAGCCGCTATTTTAGTAATAGTTGCGGGAAGTATGTTCCTAAAAACCAAATCACCTGTAAACAAGCAAACAAATATGCCCGTTGCAAAACGAGATATTGGCCCAGGTTCAAACAAAGCTACGCTTACACTTGATGGCGGAAAAGTGATTTCATTAAATGATGCAGCCAATGGAACTATTACCAGGCAGGGGAACATCACGGTAAAAAAGAAAAAGGACGGCATGTTGGAATATGTGGTATCGCAAACTGCCGCCGGTAATATGCAAAAGCCATCTATAAATACGATAACCACCCCACGTGGCGGAGAATATCAGCTTTTATTGCCAGATGGAACAAAAGTTTGGCTTAACGCGGCATCTTCATTAAAATTTCCGTCTGTTTTTACCGGCAAAAACAGAGATGTTGAACTTACAGGAGAAGCTTATTTTGAAGTGGCCAAAAATAAGGAAAGGCCTTTCAGGGTTAAATTTAATAATTCTGAAATTGAAGTGCTCGGTACCCACTTTGATGTTAAAGCCTACAAAGATGATGAAGAAGCCAGGGCCACGTTACTTGAAGGATCAATAAAAATCACCAAAAACAATGAGCAGCAGATATTACTGCCTGGCCAGCAGGCAACTGAATCTGATAAGACAGGCTTAAAAATATCGGCTGCTAATATAGAAGAGGCTGTGGCCTGGAAAAATGGATTTTTTATATTTCACGATCTTGATATTCAAAGTATTATGCGTACTGCCGCAAGATGGTATGATATTGATGTGAGCTATCAAGGCAACCTAACCGATAAGCAATTTGGCGGGCGTATTTCAAAATACAAAAATATATCTGGGTTACTTAAAAACCTGGAACTAACCGGCACTATACATTTTACTATTGAAGGAAGGAGGGTAACTGTAATAGAATAACTACATTAAACTAACAGTTACCATACAAATCATCAGAAAGCGTTCGTACCGCCCCTGATGATTGTTCAGCTATAAGCTGATACCAGGTAACGTAATTAATTAATTCGACAACCAATTATTAACCCGACATTCAAATGTACAAAAAGTTTACCGCAAACATTTGCAGGTACCAAGCCTGCGTTTTACCTAAATTCCTGAGAATAATGAAACTGACCATTATCTTATGGGTTGCTGCTCTGATGGAGGTGAGTGCCGCTACTTATGCCCAGAAAATAAATATACATGTAAAAAACGCACCACTTGTTCAGGTACTCGATCAGATAAGCAGGCAAAGCAACTATAGTTTTATATATAATACAGCTATGCTTAAAACGGCTAAGCCAGTTGACCTTTCGGTTGCTGATGAACCGCTGGCTGAGGTTTTAGCCAAATGTTTTAAAGACCAACCTTTATCATTTGTTATCAATGATAACACCGTAGTTATCAAAAACAGCCCTCCTCCTGTTGTTGTTCCGGCATTACAGGCCGAAATTACAATTACCGGTACAGTTAACGATGAGAAAGGGCAACCGCTTCCAGGCGTATCCGTTTTATTAAAAGGCACAACAACGGGCATAGCAACCGATGCGAATGGTAGATTTTCATTAAAGCTTCCAAATGACAACGGGATACTTGTATTCAGTTTGATAGGGTTTACCTCACAGGAAATTGCTATAAAAGGCAAAACAAATTTTGCTATTACGTTAATTGGAAAGCCCTCAGCTTTAGCCGAAGTAATTGTAGTTGGGTATGGTACACAACGAAAATCTGATGTTACCGGTTCAATTTCTTCTATTAATGAAAAAGCGATAAAAAGTGTGCCAGCAAGCAATTTATTGAGTGCAATACAAGGCCAGGCACCTGGCATTGATATTCAAAAATCAGGTGGAAACAGTCATCCCGGAGCTCCGCAAACTGTTTTAATCCGAGGGCAAAGGTCGCTTGGCACTTCAAACGGGCCGCTGTATATTGTAGATGGTTCGCCTTATAATGATGCCTACATTAATGATTTAAACCAGGATGATATTGCATCGGTACAAATATTGAAAGATGCCTCTGCAACAGCAATTTACGGATCGCGGGGCGCAAATGGCGTCATTTTAATTACCACTAAGCGGGGTAAAAACGGAAAACCGGAAATTACCTACAGCTCATACGCCGGAATAACCAAACCGCTGGCATTGTATGACGCGATGGATGGAAAGGAATTTGAAACTTACAAAAAATGGGGTATTTATAATTATTCGTTATCTACAAACCCTGCTGTTCCAAATGGCTATTCGGGCATTGATGACCCCAAATTTTATACAGACGCATTAACCTTTTTGCCGTCAGAATTAGCAGCGATTAAAAACGGGACATCTACTAATTGGCAAAAACTTATTTTCAAAACTGGTTTTAAAACTGATAACCAGTTTGGAATTTCCGGAGGAACAGAAAAAACGCAATATGCGGTCTCCGCAGGGTTTTATGATGAAACAGGGGTGTTTACCGGGCAATCCTTCCAGCGGTATTCCTTAAAGATCAGTGTAGATCAGCAATTGGGAAAAATCTTCAAAGTAGGTTTTAGTTCACTTAACTCCGTAAGTGCTACCAATGGTGAAGGGATAAACCCTGTTGGCCAGGCGTTAAGATTAAGCCCGCTTACTACGCCTTATGATGCTAATGGAAACCTGGTCCCATATCCCGGGTTCAGCACGATCGTATATAATCCTTTAGCCAATTTGGTTCCGGGCGCTGTAGCTCAAAATCGCTTAAGGTTTAATACGTTCAGTACTGTTTACCTCGAGGCACAAATTTTACCGCATTTGAAGTATCGTTTTAACGGCGGTGTGCAGTTAACGCCGGAAACTTACGGACAATACTTCGGAAGTGCGACTTATCAGAATTTAGGTGGCCCGTCAACTGCCTCTAATACCAATTACAATTATCATAATTATACGCTTGAAAATTTATTAATCTATGATAATACCTTTGCCGGGAAACACCATGTAAATTTTACGGGCTTGTTTAGTACCCAGGACGATTACAAGGCATCAACGCAGTTTAGTTACAATAATATCCTTACGAATAATGCACAGTACTTTAACCCGGGGTTTGGATCAAACATAACCGGTTCAGGATCATCACAAAAATTTGATATCGTTTCCTACATGGGAAGGATAAATTATGATTTTGCCAATAAATACCTGTTGACCCTAACTGTACGTTCTGACGGTGCTTCCCGCCTGGCAGAGGGAAATAAATACCATACATTTCCGTCTGCGGCGGCAGGCTGGAATATTAGCCAGGAAAATTTCCTAAAAAATTCAAATGTTATTTCCGATCTTAAACTCAGGTTAGGATATGGTGTAGTTGGCAATTCCGCAGTAAATCCATATCAAACTTTAGGGGGCTTGGCCATAAATTACTACAATTATGGCTCTACAAATGTTACCGGTACGTATCCCAACAATGTTCCCAATCCATCTTTAACATGGGAAAAGACAGCGACACTGAACGCCGGGCTGGATTTTGGAATTTTAAATAACCGTATTACCGGTAGTATAGATGCTTATCATGCTTATACCAGTAACTTGCTTCTTCCCCAAAATTTGCCGATAACTTCGGGCTATACTTCACAATACTATGCTAACATTGGTAAAACCGAAAATAAAGGTTTAGAGTTGAATATTACTTCTCAAAACTTTAAAAATACCGGTAGAAACAGTGTAGCCTGGAATACAACGTTCAATATAAGTTTTAACCGGAATAAAATTACGGCATTAGCAAGCGGGGTTACACAGGATATTGGCAATAATTGGTTTGTTGGCCAGTCCATCACTTCGATATATGATTACAAAAAGCTGGGGATATGGCAAAATGTTCCTGCTGATAGCGCCCAGGCTAAAAAGCTTGGCCTTACGCTATTAGGGCCATCTTCCGTAATAGGCAATGTACGGGTGGCAGATTTAAATGGCGATGGAAAAATTAATGCCAATGACAGAACTATCATTGGCAATCGCGATCCGAAATTTGTGGGAGGCATATCAAACACAGTTTCTTATAAAGGGTTTGACCTTACAGTTGTAGCCTCTTATCGTGTCGGCGGCACTTTGGTTTCATCTTTATACTCAAGTAATGCCAATGACCTGGGCGGAAGGAACGGTAATTTAAATGTTGATTACTGGACGCCCTTGAACCATGCGGATTACTTTCCTAAGCCTAACTGGGCAAACAACGGTGCACCTCCATATTCAAGTGTGTTAACCTACTTTAGTGCGTCTTTTTTAAAGGTCAGGGCATTGAGCCTTGGTTATAGTTTACCACCAACCATTATCGAAAAATTAAAAATTAAATCGTTAAGGTTTTATGTTACGGCAAATGATGCCTTTATACTATTCTCATCTTATGCCAACAAATACCATGGAATTGATCCTGAATCATCAGGAACATTAGGAACCGATGTACCAAGCACCTATTCAATTTTAGCCGGATTAAACCTATCGTTTTAATTTTTTAACCCTGAATGTTATGAAACCAACATATTTAAAAAAATTTACGGCGTTACTTTTGCTTTGTGCGCTGTTAAGCTGCAAAAAACAACTGGAAGAAAACCCTCAATCCATCCTAACCCCACAGTATTTCAGTACAGCCCAGGGCCTGCAATCCGGCCTTGATGCTGCTTACGCAGGGAACCGACAACTTTGGGGTTCGGAAAATCTCTTGACGATGACTGAACCCGGAACGGATGAATTTATTTCAGGGAATGGCGGCAATACAGATATCAACCGTTATTCGAGCAATTTTGACTCCAGCAGCGGCTGGGTCTCCGGGATTTGGAATGTATGTTACACTTATATCAATGACTGTAATGGTATTATTGATAACAGTGCCGGGGTTACAGGCATAAATTCTGCTACCTTAAAACTTAAAGTTGGCGAAGCCAAGTTTTTACGGGCCAATTATTATTTTTTACTGGTTAGGTTTTGGGGAGATGTTACGTTAAACCAACATTTTATCAGTCAGCCAACAACATCCGCTACCCGTTCGCCTATTGCTGATGTTTATAATTTCATTATTAGTGATTTAACGGATGCTATTGCTGCCTTGCCGGTAAGCCCTGTCCAGAATGGCGTGCTTCCTGGTAAAGCTACTGCGGCCGCTGCCAGGCATTTGTTGACCAAGGTATATTTAACCAGAGCTTATTCTTCGGCAAAAAAACCTGATGATTTTCAAAACGCTTTTAATACAGCCAAAAGTTTAATTGATAACAGCACATCCCTGGGGCTTGGGCTATTGCCTGATTTTGCATCGGTATATGCAGAAGGCAATGAGGCCAACAAGGAAGTTTTATGGTCAGTTCAGCATACGTCAAATTTGGCTTATAATGGGAATGGAGACAATGGCCTGTTGTTTTATTATGTTATGGGGTATGAAAATTTTCCGGGGTTAAGCCGTTCGATCGCTTATGGAAGGCCATTTGCCAGGGTAATGCCAACGCGCTGGTTAACTGATACTGCTTATAGGGATAAAAGCAACGACAGCAGGTATTTTAAAACGTTCCAGGCTTTATGGTTGTCAAACGATGTCAATAAGATCCCAAAAGTTAATGGTGCGCCAAAATATAGCCTGGGTGATACCGCCGTGTACATGCCTGGTGTAGACGTAAGCGATGCCAAAATAGCAGCTACCCGGTATTTATTAGTTCCGCCCCGTAAATACAATCTTCAATTATTTCCAACCATGCTAAAATACCAGGATACCAAAAGGCTTGGTGTAAACGATGTTTCCATTAGGCCTGTAATTGTTTATCGTTTGGCGGAAACCTATTTAATGGCTGCCGAAGCGGCATTTAATTTAGGCAATAACACTGATGCGGCAAAATACATTAACGCCGTGCGGGAAAGGGCTGCCTATCCGAATGGCAATGCCGCAGCCATGGATATTACACCTTCAAATGTTACCCTCGATTTCATTTTAGATGAAGATGCCCGGGAATTATGTGGTGAGCAATTCAGGTGGCTGGATTTGGTTAGGACGGGGAAGCTGGTTGAAAGGGTTCGTTTGCATAATACCGATGGCAGTATCAATATAAAGCCCTACCATGTATTACGCCCGATACCGCAATCTCAAATTGACAGGACTATTGCAGGCCCTAAGTACCCACAAAATCCGGGTTATTAAAACGACATAAAGGGATGCGGGTAACCGTATCCCTTTATTAATAGAAACAATTAAAATAGTTAGCTTTAGAGCTTGTTTAAATTCTATTCATTTATTTTCTATGCTTCTTTTATCACCTAAAAATCATTGGCCCATTGTGCTTTTTGTACCTGTATAATGTTTACATACCAAAATTATAGGCATAAAAGAAGCATTACACTTTTTATAATATAAATTCAAAACAGGCCCCTACCATTCATGAATAAAAAATATATATTTATAACTACTTGTTTTTTGCTGCTGGAGAGTGCCTTATTTGCACAAGCCCAGGCTCATTTATCGCAGCCCTCGGCAAGCCAATCTGTTTTTTTAAGGTCTGCAAAAGGTTATAACGGGGCGTATGCCTGGCAGATGCATAAAGCTAATGGTGCCGAAGGGAAAGAGGTTTCGTCGGTTCAATATAATACATCCGGTTGGCAACCGGCAATTATACCCGGAACCGTATTGAACAGCCTGGTTGCAAACAAAGTGTACCCTGAACCTTATTATGGCGATAACAATCGCCGTTCAAAAAAATTGATTCCTGATATAGCCGATGCCGGAAAGGAATTTTATCATTATTGGTTTCGTACTGTTTTTACCATCCCAAAATCATTTTCAGGGAAACGCATTTGGCTAAAGTTTCATGGAATAAATTATCGCTGCGAAATATGGGTAAATGGCAAAAGTTTAGGGAAAATGGCCGGTATGTTCAACGCCCAGTCTTATGACCTTACCGGCATAGCCAAACCTAACGGTAAAAATGTATTGGCTGTTGATGTGTTGCCTGTTGATGTCCCGGGCACATACTACAAACCAGGACAAGGCCGGACAGGCGCGGTTGGCGAAAACCATAATGGCGGGGACGGCGAAATAGGAAAAAATGTAACCATGCTGATGAGCGTAGGCTGGGATTTTACCTCGCCTGATGGCATACGCGACAGGAATACGGGAATTTGGCGCGATGTAGAATTGTATGCTACCGGCGATGTGGTGTTGGAAAACCCATTTATACAAACCAAACTGCCTTTGCCTGATACTTCATTAGCTAAACAAACGGTATCTATTGAGGTAAAAAATGCATCCGGTAAAGTGCAAAAGGGTGTTTTATCAGGTAAAATAATTGAAAGGGGAAATACATTTAGTAAACCAGTTACGCTTGCGCCTAATGAAACACGGACAATAATATTTAACCCGGAAGATTATCCTTCATTAACTATTCATCACCCTAAATTATGGTGGCCGATAAATAAAGGTAGCCAGAGTTTATATACGTTATCGTTAAAATATACCAATTCGTTAAACCAGGTAAGCCATTCCGTTACTACACAATTTGGTGTGAGGGAAATATCTTCTGATCAAAACACGCCCGACAAGTCAAGAAGGTTTTTGGTAAATGGCCAGCCTGTATTTATAAGAGGCACAAATTGGGTACCCGAAGCAATGCTGCGTAATACAGAACAGCGTACCTATGCTGAACTGAGGTACACCAAACAGGCAGGCGTTAATTTTTTGCGCTTATGGGGCGGCGGCATTGCAGAGTCTGATTATTTTTATCAGTTATGTGATAAATTCGGATTTTTAGTATGGAACGAGTTTTGGCTGACGGGCGATACCCGTTTCCCTACTGATACCGCTTTATACCTAAAAAATTTCGAAAACACGGTGAAAAGGATCCGTAATCACCCTGCGCTTGCTTATTATGTAGCTGCCAACGAATCAGGAGAAGTAAAAGGCACCCGCGCGCTTGTTGAAAGGCTTGACCCCACCCGCGGGTACCAGGTACAATCAGAGTGTTGTGGCGTACATGACGGCAGCCCCTATAAATACGAGAACCCCATGCAGTATTTTGAAAATACAGCTTCTAGAAGAGGCAGCCGTGTGGATGGCTTTAACCCGGAATACGGTACGCCAAGCACACCTATATTAGAATCATTAAAAAAAATGATGCCGGCTAAAGATTTATGGCCAATCAACGATTCGGTATGGAATTATTTGGACGGAAATGGATTTCACCAGATAACCACCAAATACAGGGATGCCGTTAACGAATTTGGAAAATCATCATCAATAGAAGAATTTGCAAGGAAGGCCCAATTTGTAGGGGCCATGAATTTTAGGGCTATATGGGAAGTATGGAACTACAATAAATTTGGTTATGGCGACCGTTTTGCATCCGGGTTGTTGTTCTGGTACCACAACAGCCCATTACCGCAAACGGCATCGCGCATGTATGATTGGTATTTGGAACCAACTGCCGCTTTATACTACTCGCAAAACGGCCTTGCGCCGCTACATCCGCAATTTGATTATTTAAAGAATACGGTATCTGTATATAATGATTACCGTAAAGCATTTAATAATTACAGTGTGGAGGCTACGGTTTATGACCTGAACTCAAACATAGTTTTGAAAAAATCATCTCAAATAAATATACCTGCCGACGGCGTTGTAAATGATGCCATTAAATTAGATTTTCCTGACAATATCACCCAAGTGCATTTCATCAAGCTGAAATTGAAGGACAATCAGGGCAAGGTAATTTCGGATGCTTTTTATTGGCGGTCTAAAGATGCTTATAAAGGTGCCTGGACAATGACAGGCCCGGCGGTTTCCGGGTTTGAGGATATCAACAAATTGCCGAAAGCAAAATTAGATGTAACGGTTAATAAGCGTGTAGCTAATGGTAAATTGTTTATCCAGGCAAGCATAAGCAATTCTTCGAAATCGTTGGCATTTTTTACGCAGTTAAAATTGCAGGACGATACCAAAAATAATTTAGCGCCCATTTATTACACAGACAATTTTTTCAGCTTATTGCCCGGCGAATCCAAAACCGTAACTATTGAAGTTGCCCTTGCCGGCATCAATGCAAAAAAACTACAATTAATTACCGATGCCTTTAATGTGGGCAGTATAAATACGAGTATTGATATGCCATAGTGCAATAATAACCCTGCAACTATAAATTTTGAAATTACTTAAAGCCTGTTCACATTTTGTCTGATGCTTCTTTTATCACCTAAAAATTGGTACATATTTAGTTTTTAGTTTTATTTTAATTGCTGCAAACACCAATTTTTATAGGGTAAAAGAAGCATGGGTTTTTCATTAAAATTTAAACATGCGCTTACAAAGTTGCAGGACTACAACAAAAAATTGAACAATGCACCATTTTAAGATAGAAGATAAATTTCCAGTATGTTATCAAGAAGGCATTTTATTTCCCTTGCCGGGGCAGGCGGGTTAAGTTTAACGTTAAAAAGCAGATCGGTTGCCGATATTGGCCAATTGTTTAACAAGCCTTTGCTGGAAGCATCAATCCAAGTAGATTTTGCCAACCCGGAAGGCCCTATAGACAAAGCCATTTACGGGCAGTTTATTGAGCATTTGGGGCGTGCAATTAACGGAGGCATTTTTGAAGAAGGTTCGCCGCTTTCTGACAAAAAAGGTATCCGTTTGGATGTATTGGAAAAAATAAAGCAGTTGCAGCCGACCGTCCTGCGTTATCCTGGTGGTACGTTTACCAAAATATACCATTGGATGGATGGTATAGGCCCGCTTAACGAACGACATGCGAGGCCAAATTTGATTTGGGGCGGTGTGGAGAACAACCATTTCGGCACAGACGAAGCCGTAGCGTATTCAAAAATCATTGGTGCCGAACCGTACTTCTCCGTAAATATGGGCACTGGCACCGCCGAGGAGGCCGGCAACTGGGTAGAATATTGCAACGGCAACCAAGACACGTATTATACCAACTTGCGCCGTAAAAACGGGCATATAGACCCATTTAAAGTAAAATACTGGGGGCTGGGCAACGAGGAAGCGGCCAAACCTGATATTGGCCGCCTGCAAAAAGTAGAAGATTATGTAAAGGAAGCATGGTTTTATACTAAGGCGATGAAGCTGCAGGATAAATCTATAAAACTCATATTAAGTGGTGCAGATGATAACGCTTGGAACGAATACTTGTTAAAGGAAATGGGCGATGTATGTGATTACATTTCTGTTCACTGCTATGTGGGTGCCGATAAAACCAAACCGGCATCACTTTTCCCGCGCATAGAAAAATTAGAAAAGAATATCCTTGGCCTTAAACAAAAAATACAGGCCCTTACCCCGACAAAAGTTGCCAATTTCCATAGGTGGTACCGTTTCCCACCAAGGCCAGCTCCGGTTAAAATTGCGATTGACGAGTTGGGTATTTGGGAATCGGGTGGCGGCGCTTATAACCTGGAAGACCAATATAACTGGAACCATGCTTTGGGCACGGCCACGTTTTTTAATATTATGCAAAGGCAGGCATCTGTAGTTGGCCTAGCTACCTGGGCGCAAACAGTGAATGTGCTGGCACCTATCATGACCAGTAAAACGGCATCCGTTTGCCAAACCATTTATTACCCTATGCAATTTTACCGCAAGCACGCGGGCAACATCAGCCTCAAGTGCGAGGTAAAAACCAGCGATATTCAGACGCCGGGGGCGGAAGGCGCGCAAGTGCTGGATGTATCGGCGACATTGAACGATGCAGACGGAACCCTTACCCTCTTTGTAGTTAACCGCCATCCCGAATTGGCCGTCAAAACCAGTTTGGGCAATATCAACAGCAAAAAATACAATACCGTTAAAGTTTATGAACTAAATGCCGCAACTATACTTGCAGTCAATACGCTGGAACAGCCGCAGAAAAACGTAGTGATAGCAAGCGAAAAAAAACTAAATGGTGTGGTGTCTGAATATACTTTCCCGGCACATTCTATTTCTGCTTTGGTTTTTAAAAAGGTTTAATCTGCCCATCAAAACAAAAAAGCAATTTGGAGATATGGTCTTGATGCAAACTACCTTTTATACTTCTTTTACCACATAAAATTAATGCTGTTGTAGCTGTCCGTATTTATCAAAATAAAATTTTACAGGTATAAAAGAAGCATTGCAAATTGTGCAGATACACATTAAAACAGTGCCATAATTACATTTTATTTCGGCTTGTTGCTAAAATAATTATTCTGATTGGCTTGCCAATTCTTGTATAAAATTTTCTACCGTACGAGGTTTGCGGCCTAATATTGTTTTTAACACCAAATCATTACCGCCCTGAAATCCATATTGATTGTAATGCTGGTTCATCTTAAATAAACCTTCTTTTAAAGGCCCATCCGGCATTTGCACGTTTTTTACCCAATCTTCCGGTGTTGTTTCGTTGGCTTCAATAGTCTTTCCAAGTGCTTTGCCCATCAATTCTGCAATATCTAAGCGGTTAAACATCCCCGGTGAACATAGCTCAAAAGTGCCATTTGAAAGCTCATTTCCAGTCATCGCTATAGCTGCCACTTCGGCTACGTCGCGGTAATCTACATAACACATTTTGGCCAACTTAGAATAAGGCATTGTAATTTTGCCGGTTGTTTTGGCACTTTTCCAGGTGTCTTCCAGCATCTGCATGTACATGGCTGGTTGCAAGATGGTGAAGTCCATAACCGAATCATAAATTGCTTCCTCTACCACACGTTTGGCGGCATGGTTCACCATAGACAATGACGGATGGTAAACCCCTGAAAATACAAATTTATGTACGCCTGCCTCTTTTGCAGCTTTAACCATCGCTACGCCTTGTTCCGACTCGTGCGGATCAAAGGCCGGATTGATATGAAACACTCCGTCCATCGTTTTGACGGCAGCATACAAACTTTCAGCATTGTCTAAATTGCCTATTACGATGTGATCGGCACCGTTTCGATAAGCTTCCTCTGCTTTTGTGGCGTCCCGTATCAGGGCAAATACTTCAACATTTCTTTTTTTGAGTTCGGGTACCACAAGTCCGGCAAACTGGCCTGTTGCGCCTATCATTAATACCTTCATGAAATATTTGGATTTAATAAGACGACTGATGCCAGGCATCAGCACATGTGGATTAATTATAATAGTACTTTATTACTTATTGTCCAGATAATCCGGTGGATACATTTGCTGCCCATACTTTTCTCCGATGGCCTTCATTTTTTTCATTGATTCGGGATCTGTAACTGGTGGCAGGAAAGTACCGAAAGCTACCGGCTTGCTGATCGCTAAAAAGAATTCTTCCATACCAGACGGGACTACAACGCAAAGCAGGCGTGCTGTTTTGTCGGTATGGTTTTTAAAGTCATGTACAATCCCTCCTTTAGGGATAACTACAAAAGAACCTGCGGTAGCGAGATAAGACCCGGCTTCTGATTTTACCTCCACTTCGCCTTCTATCACAAAAAAGGTTTCCTGGAAATTGGCATGTGCGTGTGGGCCCGGACCTCCGTTGGGAGGGATAAGCATATCAATTGCCGCGAAAGCGTCGCCGGTTTGTTTACCGGTAACCAATATGCGGTAAGTATCGCCTACCACCGAAATACTTTGTCCTTCCTGTGCCCCAACCGTGATCGGAACTTGTTTTGAATTTTCCATAAACGAATTTTAATTAATTGAGTTAACTACTAAAACTGAGTTTTGGTAAGTAGGTTTTAACTAAATGTCAAATTCGGTCAGTTTTTCTCAAATTAAATCACGGTTTTAAATACCAACATCAACACATACTGCAAAATCAAAACGCCATCAAAAAAAAAGAAATAGTAATATTCATTTTTTGTAAAGTTAGAACGGAAGATAAGCCAACTGGCCAATAAAATGGTGATAACCTGCGCGGAAAAGTTGGCGTTAAATTTTGGATCCTTAAAAAGGAATAACAAAATTAAATAACCGGCCAGTAGGAACTGGCAAAATAAATAGGCATTTTTTTCCCCAAAAACAACGGGAATAGTTTTCAAACCCACTTTCCGGTCGTGGAACAGGTCGCGGATATCAAACGGAATAGCCATCGCCGTAATAAACAAGAACCTTTTGGCCGTTAAAAGAAGCATAGCCGTATTAGAAACGGCAAGGTGTTGCATGTTTTTAGCTTCAAAAATGGGCAAAAGCACTACACTTAAACTCCAGGTCAGCCCAATCAGCAGCAATTTTAACCCAGGAATATTACGCAAGCCGAATCTTTGTTTCCCAACCGAAAACAACGGCATTCCATAACCGACCGACAAAACGGAAAGCAAAACCAGCAATATTTTTGATTGGGGCGAAACCAAAAAAAACAGGGGTAAAAGAAGCACCGCCGAAATGATAGTGATGGCAACCATCAGTTGATAACGCGCAAAAAACCAGTGGACACGCTTAAAAGGGGAAAGTTCGGGATGTTGTGGTTTGGTAATTAATATGCTGAAATTATAGATGAAAAGCGTGGAGCAAAACAAAATAGCCAGCACGGAATAAATCGGTTTTGCACCAATTAAAATAAAAGTAACCAAGGCTTGTGCCACGGCGCACAAAGCCATAAACAGGTTGCTAAACAACAAAAAATCAAAAGCGGCATAAAATAGTTTCCTCATCCAAATAGAAAACCAAATATGCTGCTTATTGATTAAGAATTTTTTACAGGATGCGGATTAACGCCTGATTTAAATTCAAAAATGGTGATTTCGGGCAAAATGCCGACCCGGCCCGGATAACCCAGGAAGCCGTAACCTACATTGACGTATAATTGCTGGTTGTTTTCCTGGTAATGGCCGGCCCATTCTTTGTAAATGTATTGCACCGGGCTCCATTGAAAATGCGGCAACCGGACGCCAAATTGCATCCCATGCGTGTGGCCAGAAAACATCATGTCTATCTGCGGATATTGTGGTAAAACCTGTGCGCGCCAATGAGAAGGATCGTGCGATAAAAGAAGCTTTACGGGCAAATCGCCTGTGTTTTTGGTAGCCAAATCCATCCGCCCATATTTGGGGAAACGGCTTAACGCGCCCCAGTTTTGGATGCCCAAAATACCGATTTCTTCGCCGTCAACTTTTAGCCTGCGGTTTTCGTCCATCAACAAATCATAGCCCATGTTTTTGTGCACGGTTAAAATGTCTTTCAGGTTTTGCTGTTTGGCTTGTAAGGAATCCCAGGTGTAATAATCGCCATAATCGTGGTTGCCCAAAACAGAAAACACGCCGAGAGGTGCTTTTACCCGGGAAAAAATATCCATGTAATTTTTTACTTCGATAGTCCGGTTGTTTACCAAATCGCCGGTAAAAAATATAAAATCAGGCTTCTCTTTTAGCAACATATCTACACCGCCCGAAACTGCTTTTTTATTGTAAAAACTACCGGAATGGATGTCGGAAATTTGTCCCAGTTTTATCCCGTCAAAAGCTTTGGGCAAATTTGGCAGATAAATGGTTTGGCGGCGAACGCGATAATCATAAGCACCGGAAATAATGCCGTAAGAAAGCGAAGCCAGCGGGAGGGAAGCCGTAATCAAACCGGCTTTCATCAAAAATTCGGAACGTGGAATGTGGTCCGGTTTAGGCTGGCTTGCCGGAAATTCCGGTTCCGGTTTCTTGTATTTTTGGGCGATCCACAAAAAAAACCGGCGTACATCGTCCACCAAAATAAACGGCAGCAAAAAGACTTTGGCCAACAGCAAGATGAAAAAAACCAATAAAATTGCTGCCCGCGGGCCAACGCCAATATTGAAATAAACCGATATAAAAACGCCAACGATCAGCAACAGCGAAACCGTCCAAAAAATAACGGTAAACCGTTTTACAAAGCGAAAACTGAATTTTTTGAGCGCGCCGCGGATGCCGTCAATAATATAAAAATCGGCGAGCAACAGTAAGATGCAAACGCCGATTAAGAGGAAAGGGTTAGTCATGAAGAAAATATACCGGTAAAAGAAGCATCCTAATAACGGTCGTCAAAATCAAGGTCGTCGTCTTTTTTCATGTTGAACAAGCTGTCGAACATATCCGAAAACGAATAACCATTATCCAAATAACCTTTGTTTACCTGCGAAAACTCGGCCAAACCGTGCAGCACAAACTCCATCAACAGCAGTTGGTTGTTTTCGGTAAGCGAAGGATGGTTTTTCTTCACCAAATCCTTCAATCCGGGAACCGATAACAGCAGTTTTTTGTATTCCTGGTTCGGCAAATCATCAATGATAGCCATGTTGTTTCCGGCACTGAACCAACTGATAATTTCCTGGTAAGGGTTTGGTTTTTTACTTTTCTTGGCTTTTTCCGGTTCCGGGAAGTAGTTCAGCAGTAAGGTTTTAATAGCTTTTCCGACTAAAATATTGGCCACTTTTGCCGGTCCTTCCAGTTCACCTTCATAAACTAATTCGATTTTTCCGGTAATAGCCGGGATAACGCCCAAGAAATCAGAAATGCGGACGAACGTATTTTTTTCGCGGTTGATGATCATCCTACGTTCGGCATTGCTAATCAGGTTTTCGTAAGCAGAAATCGTTAAACGTGCAGAAACGCCTGATTTTTTATCAATGTATTCCGAGTTACGCGCTTCAAAAGCAATTTGTTCTACCAAATCTTTTACCAAATCATCGGCTTCAACCGTTGCTTTTTGTTCTTTGGATAACTTGGCTTCCTGTTGTGTAATTTGACGGGAAATTTCAACGGTACGCGGATAATGTGTTAAAATCTGACTTTCGATCCGGTCTTTTAAAGGCGTAACGATAGAACCGCGATTGGTATAATCTTCCGGGTTTGCCGTAAACACAAATTGTATATCCAAAGGCAAACGCAATTTAAAACCACGTATTTGGATGTCTTTTTCCTGCAGAATATTAAACAGCGCAACCTGGATACGCGCCTGTAAATCCGGCAATTCGTTGATCACAAAAATACCGCGGTGCGCACGCGGGATTAAACCGAAATGGATCACCCTTTCATCAGAATACGTCAGCTTCATGGTTGCTGCTTTGATCGGGTCAACATCGCCAATTAAATCGGCAACGGTAACATCGGGCGTAGCCAGCTTTTCCGTGTATCTTTCTGATCGGTGTAGCCAGGCAATTTGTGTATCATCACCTTTGGTTTCGATTTCGTTACGGGCAAACCAGGAAATTGGTTCCAAAGGATCGTCAAACAATTCTGAACCGGCAACATAAGGCACAAACTCGTCCAGCAGATTTACCATCAAACGGGCAATCCGTGTTTTGGCTTGTCCGCGTAAACCCAATAATAAAATGTTGTGGCGCGATAAAATAGCCGTTTGCAGATCTGGCATTACGGTATCTTCAAAACCAATAATGCCTGCAAAACCGTTTTCTTTTTGCTGTAATTGTTTGATCAGGTTTTCTCTTAATTCTTCTTTTACTGATCGGGATTTATATCCGCTTTGTTTTAGTTCTCTAAGCGTGGTGATGTTGTTCATAGTTTTTGTAAGTCCGAAAAATCGGAATTGTATGTTTTTATTATTTGTCTCAATGAATTTATGCCGATAAAAACAGCATCATCATTTTTAGATATTTGTTACCGAACAGTTCTTCTACGATTTCTGATATAATCTTCAAAAATGTATTCGCCCAAACCATTCAACGAACTGTAAAAAGCTTTGCCACCATTAGTTTCGGTAAACTTGCGCACAAACTGTTGTAAATAAGGGTCTTTGGCAATCATAAACGTGGTGATGGGGATTTTCAGGCGTTTACATTGCGCCGCCATGTTCAGCGTTTTGTTCACCACTTTTCGGTCCAAACCAACACTGTTTTTATAGTACTTTAATCCTTCTTTCAGGCAGGTTGGCTTGCCATCGGTAATCATAAAAATCTGTTTGTTTTGGGTTTTCCTTCGGCGAAGCAAATCTGTCGCCAATTCTAAACCAGCGTAAGTATTGGTATGATACGGGCCGACTTGCAAATAAGGCAAATCCTGCAATGTAATTGGCCAGGCATCGTTGCCAAAAACCACAATATCCAAGGTGTCTTTCGGGTATTTTGTGCGGATCAGTTCTGCCAAAGCCATTGCCACTTTTTTGGCTGGCGTGATGCGGTCTTCTCCGTACAAAATCATGGAATGCGAAATATCAATCATTAAAACAGTAGAAGTGAGCACTTTAAAGTCCATTTCTTCCACTTCCAAATCTTTTTCCGTCATCCTGAAATCGCCGATACCGTGATTTACCTGCGCGTTGTGGATGGATTGCGTCATATCAATCTGGTCCAAACTATCGCCAAACTCATATTCGCGCCGTTCGGAATTTTTTTCGTCGCCCTGACCGGAAAGAGGCGAACGGTGGTTGCCTTTTCCTGATTTTTTCAGCTTGCCAAAAATCTCTTCCAAAGCCGATTGGCGGATGCTTTGTTCTGTTTTTCCGGTGATCTTAAACTCACCCTTTTCCTTGTCTTCATCTAAATAACCTTTTTGTTTCAGGTCATCAATAAAGTTGCCCATGCCATACTCGTCGTTGGTCATGTTGTATTGTTTGTCCAGCTCGTTCATCCAGGCCAATGCCTCGCCAGCATCGCCGGCGGTATAATTGAGGAGTTCGAGAAACAATTTCATTAAATCATCAAACCCGCCTTTTGGGATTTGCTGAGGGATATATTTGGAGAAAGCGAAACCGCGCATTTTAAACCTTTCTTTTTAACAACGGACAAAATGAAGCATTAGTTTGATGGAAACCTAAGCCAACAAAAAAACTGTCAGCAAAATGACATGCCAATCTTTTGTAAGATCATAACGTTAAATTACGGATTTAACGCTTAAAACCAATTATTTCTGTTGTTTTATGGTATTTATTTTTTCCCGATCGTAAACCGGGTTTGCGCCGTAACTGGCAGCCACAAAAGCGCCGATTGCCGAAGCATTGATCAGGATTTCCTTCATTGGTAGCTGGTTTAATAAACCTGCAATAAACGTAGCCAGGAAAGAATCGCCTGCGCCAACGGTATCCACCACCTCAACTTTAAAACCCGGATGCCGGTAAAAATGGTTCTGGTGCAAAACGATGCAGCCGTTTCCGCCCAGTGTTACACAAACTGTTTTAACGTGGTATCGGCGGCTAAACTCTTTCATTTTATCTTCCAGCGAAGCGTGTTGCTCATTTTGGGGCGATAAAAGAAGTATTTCTTCGTCGTTCATTTTTACCACATCGGCGTTTTGTGCCAAGGTTTCGATGACGTTTAAGTTGTAATGCGGCGGACGCAAATTCACATCAAAAACTTTGAAAACGGGATTTTTAAGCAACAGCAACAGTGTGTTTAAGCTCGTTGGCGTTCGGCAAGCCAAGCTACCGTAAACGATCACCTCAAACGGAAATGCTTCTTTTACCCCTATTTTTTTGGGCTGGATATTGTCCCACGAAACCGGCTGTGGGATGGTGTACTTGGCGTGCCCGTTTTCATCCAAATGAACGGTAACCAAACAGGTTGGCAATTCCGGATCGCGTTGAATGAATTGCGTTGGAAATTTTTGCGTTTCCAGATAAACAAGAAGTTCATCACCTAAATCATCTTCGCCAATCCGTGTCATCATTTCAGTTGGAATTTGTTGCTGTAAAAGGTGCATCGCCACATTCATGGGTGCGCCGCCTGCTTTTTTCTCCGCGCCAAAACCGTCCCACAAAACCTCGCCGAAGCATAAAACCTGTTTTTCCATTTCAATAAAAGTTAAAATGTAAAGCTAAAGCTTAACCGATTAAATGCTATTTTTAGAGAATGAAAAAGTTGATTTTATTAAACCTGATGCTTCTTTTAGCAGCCTTTTCTTTTGCTCAAGACCAAAAAGCGATTACTAATTTATTGGAAAAACAGCGTTTGGCCTGGAACCGCGGCGATTTGGACGGCTATATGCAAGGTTACTGGAAATCGGATTCGTTGCTATTTGTGGGAAAAACCGGGCCGAAATACGGCTGGAAAACCACGCTCGAAAACTATAAAAAAAATTATCCAGACGATTCTGCCATGGGAACGCTTACTTTTAAAATTTTGCAGGTAAATGTGCTGGATTTGAAAAACGCTTTTGTTTTGGGCGCCTGGCATTTAAAACGCGAAGCGGACGAACCGGAAGGCTTTTTTACCTTGTGGTTGAAAAGGATTAAAGGCGAATGGAAGATTGTGGCGGACCATTCGAGTTGAAATAAAATAATTATTAGCTTTTGGCTTTTTGTTGCTGATGAAAGTTCCGTTTGACCTTGATACAGTCCTGAATAATATCGAACAAGCCATTGCCAAATATCCAAAAGCGGCGATGTTTGAGTTGTACGAACGCGGTTTTACTTCTTTGTTTGAGCAACTGGTTTCGTGTATCATTTCTGTCCGTACGATGGATGAAACCACGATTCCGGTTTCGCTGCGTTTGTTTGATCAGGCACGAACGCCTCAAGCCATGCTTCTTTTATCGCATGAAAATTTAACGCAGTTGTTGTATGGCAGCAGTTTCCCTGGCCAAAAAGCAGAAACCATGCTGGGCATCGCAAAAGTTGCAATCGAAAAATACAATGGCCAATTGCCAGCCAGTTTTGATGATTTAATTGCACTAAAAGGCGTTGGGCCGAAATGTGCCAATTTAGCTTTGGGAGTTGCCGCGAAACTTCCGGCAACTAGTGTAGATATTCACGTACATCGCGTGGTTAACCGCTGGGGAATTACGCAAACAACGCAGCCGGAACAAACCATGCTTTACCTGCAAAAAACCATTCCGCAGGAAAAATGGATTGACGTTAACCGTTTGCTGATGCCTTTTGGCAAACATATTTGTACCGGCGTTTTGCCGCATTGTTCTACTTGCCCGGTTTTGGAGTATTGTGAGCAGGTTGGGGTGGTGAAGCATAAGTAAGCCTCCCTTCCTAAGTGCAGTCGAAGAGTTTCTTTTGGTACGTTCTTTTTGCTTGAACAAAAAGAACCAAAAATTCAAGAATGCCGAATCGCCTCCGGGGCGGCATTCAGCCTCACGCGCCTGGGTGGCTACCTTGCAAGCGGCTCTGCAATCAGAATAAAAACAACAGGGGCTTGTTGTTCAATCCCATCTAAATTATACCGATAAAAGAAGCATCAGAAATAATCCTTCGACTACGCTTAGGATGACAAAAAACTTACCGCGGGCTTCCTGCTGCCAATGCCTTTTCTGCCCGTTTTATGGCCAGTTCTTCGCGAAATTTAGCGTAAGGCGCTTTTAAAGCCATCTTCAAAACACTGTCCACGCCGCCTTTAATGGCCAGGTTGCACAAGCTGGCCACTTTACGACTGATGGAAGCATCCCAAGCGCGCAAACTTAACGAGTAGGAGCCATTGAGATATTTCATCCAATGCCAGTAACCGGTGGGCATAAACAACGTATCGCCGTGTTCCAGAAAAACTTCCTGGCCTTCTACTCCTTTTAACGCCGGAAATTTTTCGAAATCTGGGTTGGCAACATCATAATCCTCCAAAGCATAAGTGGCATTCGGGATGCAATATAAACGGCGTTTCCATTTGTTCTCAAACAAAATCACGTGTTTCCTTCCGCCAAAATGGGTATGGAAAATGTGCGGCAAATCAATATCGTAATGCAAAAACGTAACCGAGTTGGATCCGCCAAAAAACATGGCCGGCATACTTTCCAAAAATCCGCCCATCAGATCTTTTGGCAGCACAATATCATTCAGCAGTTGCGGCGCTTGTTTAAAAATGTTGAAGAAAAAAATACGCAGTTCGGTTGGTTGCGTTTTGATCAAATCAATATAATCCGCAAACTTCATTTCGGCTGCCGAAGCGTTGATGGGTTTAGAAGGGTCAGCTTTAGAATTATCATAAAGCGGAACCGTTTTATCGCCAACGGCAGCTTTCATGTATTCCGGCGTCCATTTTTCGCGGGCAGGCCAGTTTTTGGTCAAACCTTTTATTACTAACGGTTTGCGTTTGGCAAGGTATTCTTTTTGAAAAGTTATCGGGTCAATCGTATCAACCGTATCAACCGGTTTCAGGATAAAGCTCATGGTTTCAGGTTAAAGTAACTGCTAAATTTGGTAAACTTAACAATAACTTTAACCCGGTAAAAGAAGTATCTATAATTAATTTTGAAGGAAATTGTTACAAAACCATGTTTTACTGGGGCGAATTTTCAACCAATGCTTTTTCTGCCCTTTTTATAGCAACCTGCTCTTTCCAGTCCATGTATTTGTTTTTGAAACGGGCTTTCATCAGGTTGTCAAACTTCCGTTGAATGGTGAGGTTGTACAAACTTTTGGCTTTAATGGCCCATGATTTGTCCCAGGCACGAAGCGAAATGGAGAAAGAACCGTCCAGATATTTCATCCAATGCCAGTAACCGGTGGGCATAAACAAGGTTTCGCCGTGTTCTAAAACGGTTTCCTGTCCTTCGATGCCGTCCAAAGCCGGAAACTTCTTAAAATCAGGCTGTTCGATGTCGTAATCTTCCAAAGCATAAGTGGCAAACGGCAATCCGTACAAACGTTCTTTCCATTTGTAATCAAACAAAATGATGTGCTTTCGGCCGTTAAAATGCGTGTGGAAGATATGCGCCAAATCAATATCGTAATGCAAAAACGTAACCGAACCTTTTCCGCCAAAAAACATATTTGGGTATTTGTCCAAAAAGCCGCCCATCAAATCTGTTGGCGAGCGGTAATCTTCCAATAGTTTTGGTGCTTCTTTTATCGGGTCAAATAAAAATATCCTTAAATCTGTTGGTTTAGTTTGGATGAGGTCTATATAATCCGAAAACTTCATTTCGGCAGCCGAAGCATTGATTGGTTTGGATGGATCAGCTTTTGAGCTATCGTAAAGCGGGACAATTTTATCGCCCACTACTTCTTTTAAGTAATCAAAAGTCCATTTTTGTAAAGCCGGCCAGTTGGCTGTTGCTTTTTTTATAACTAAAGGTTTGCGTGGAATAAGGTAATTATTTACAAAATCTTCTTTTGAAATATGATCTACTTTGTCTATTTGTGATATGTTGAAGCCCATTTTATTAACTTTAATTTAACACAACAAAAATTATACAAAACCGCTTTTTTAAAATGCCAGCACTGTTTTTTGAAAATATGCTGACAAAAAGAAAACCCGGCAGACAGGTTTCAAAAAAACCACAAAAAACAATGATTTTTAGGGGGTAAAAGAAGCATGGCAAATAAATTTGAACAGGCCATAATTCTGGTCAAGGGAAAATAAACAATTGTGCAGCAATATAATCTGCATACAATTTCCCGGCAAGGGTTAAGGTTAAGTTTTGGTTAGTTTTTGCAAGCCAGTTTTTTTCTAAAAATGGGTTTGCTGCCATTAAAATTTGGGTTGATGCACCGGCAATTAATTCATCTGCTTTAATTAGGTTTAAACCTTTGTTGGTGCGCAAAGCCGTCATAATGTATTCGTTCAGCCGGTCTTCCTGCGATAAATTCTCTAAAGTAAAAGGAATATTATTTTGACGGATTGCCGCTAAATATTGCTGGTTGTTGGCCACGTTCCATTGCCGGGTTTCGCCATTAAAAGAGTGCGCAGAAGGGCCGATTCCGAGGTATTTTACGCCTTCCCAATAGTTGGAATTATGGCGCGAATGCTGGCCGGGCAAGCTAAAGTTAGAGATTTCGTAATGCTCAAAACCATGCTTTTCGGCTTCCTGCATCAAAAACTCAAACTGCGTTGCGCTTTGGTCGTCGTTCATTTCGGGCTGCTTTTTTTTGCTGATAAAAGAAGCAAGCGCAGTCCGTGGTTCAACCGTCATGGAATAAGCCGAAAGGTGCGGGATTTGCAGCCCGAAGAATTGCTCCAGGTTATACTGCCATTTTTCGTCGGTCAGCAGCGGATAACCATAAATCAAATCAATGGTAATGTTATGAAAACCTGCATCTTGTGCTTCTTTTATGGCATAAAAAGCTTCATTGCTTTGGTG
>CAXTKQ010000050.1:0-23043 GCA_964244955.1 uncultured Sphingobacteriaceae bacterium
GCCCGTAACAAACGGATTCAAAACCAAATTTTGTGCCTATGGCCTTAATGCCTTTCAGCAGTTGCGGCAAAGCGGCGCGTGGCACAACCGTATCTTCTTCTTTGTAAACAGAATTGGATTTGACTGAAACCGCCATCGTCCGCCGCATCCGCCAGAGTTCTTCTTTTTGGGTTGAAGTATCTGCAAACAAAACTTCGGTACAATGGTGCTGCTCCAATACTTCATTTATCCGCTCGCAATCGGTAAACAGCACGTCTTGGTTGCTGCCGTCCACTTCGATCAACAGAAATGAGGAAACTTCCGGCTTCAAATCAAAACTGATGTCGTCGTGTTCCATCACCCACTCCACACCCTTTCGCTCCATAAACTCCAAAGCCGAAGGGACAACGCCCGCCCGAAAAATAGCAGAAACCGCTTTGCAGGCATCTTCATCGGTTTGGAACGAAGCCAGCAGCAACAAATCAAACATCGGTTTTGGCACCAATTTCACCACGATTTTGGTAACGATGCCCAGCGTTCCTTCCGAACCGATCATCAGTTGCGTTAAGTTATAGCCCGAAGCATATTTCAACGTATTGGCGCCCGTCCAGATAATTTCCCCGTTTGGCAAAACAACCTGCAGGTTCAAAATATATTCGCGGATGGTTCCGTACTTCACCACGCGCGGCCCGCCTGAACCATGCGAAACATTGCCGCCGATAAAACACGAACCTTTGCTGGCCGGGTCAACCGGGTACAACAAACCTTTTTCGGCAGCGGCATTGATAAAAACTTCGGTGATCACACCAGGTTCAACCGTTGCCTGCAAGTTTTGCTCATCAATTTCCAGGATTTGGTTAAACTTTTCCATTGCAATCAGCAAACCGGCGTGGATAGGCAGTGCGCCGCCGCTTAAACCCGTACCGCCCCCACGCGGGGTAACGGCAATGTGGTGTTTGTTGGCCAGTTTCATCAGTTCCGAAACCTGTTCCGGCGTTTGCGGTTTTACCACTACCTGCGGGTAAAAACGCAAGTCTTCCGTTTCATCGTGGCTGTAATTTTCCAGGTCATCGCGGTCGGTAAAAACAGCCTTTTCGCCAGCTATCGCTTTAATTTGGCTTAAAATATCTTCGGTTATCGTGTTGTAACTCATGCTTCTTTTATCCAGGTAATTTCTACCAACGAGTATTTTACTTCGCCCGGCAGCGGCGGGTTTAATTTTTTGATGCCTACTTTTATCGTTTCCAAAAACGGAAATTCAGCTTTTATTTTTTCAATCATTTCCTGCACCAAAGTTTCTAAAAGTTTGCGTGGCTGCTGCATTTCTTCGGCTACAATTTGGTGCAGCTTTTCGTAATTTACCGTATTCGCAATTTGATCTTCAACCGTTTTACTTTTAAATTCTACTTCCGCATCTACCAAAAATTGATTTCCCAGGATTTGTTCTTCGGGATAAAAACCATGGTTGGCAAAAAATTTGATTTGGTGGAGGGCAATTTTGATCATGGATTGAAGTTTAGAAATTTAGAAATCAGGACAGTTTTAATTTAATCTTGATTTGCAATCTTTAAAGAATTTGGCAACATCAAGAGAAAAGGATACGATTGGTTATAGTTGAGGTTATCATAAAACACTCCAACTTTCGATAAATTTTTATAATAATTATCTACATTGTTGTAGTAATACTTTTCTGATTGAATATACCAAGCTCTTTCACCAAGCTTTTCTGCCAAAAACCATTTTTCTAAAAGCCTTGCAATTCGGCCGTTACCATCATTAAAAGGATGGATATTTACAAATACCAAATGTATTAAAGATGCATAATAAAATACTTCTTCAATTGTTAAACTTTGTTTCAATAAAAAAGAAATGTCTTTCCATAGTTTAGAAAATTCTACTTTAACAATATTTGCCATTGCGGCTTCAAATTGAATCCTGCCTGTGTTGTGTTCTAAAACTAACATTTCTGATGTTCGAATAGCTCCTTGTTGTAATGCTGGCAATAGATGTGAGGCAATAAGTTTATGTACAAGTAAAAAATTATTTTTGGTGAGGTTGTTTGCTTTTGCAAACAAGTAAGCTTTGTATAGATCGTTGGGCTTTTCGGTAAGGTTTGGCAAGTACTCAATATTTAACAATTTGTGTTTTACATAACTATCAACATCCATTACTTCACCTTCAATTTTTGAGGAAGTCATTACCGATACAGAAGTATAAAATGTAAAACTATGCGGTTCTAACTCCTGGTTTTGAATAGTTTCAAAATTCTTAGCAATATCTATATCCAGCAAATTCTTGTAATCAGAGAATAAAGTAGCTGGTATTATTTTTAAAGAAAAACTCATTTCCTATAATTGTCAAAACTAAAAATGTATTATTTCTCCCGGTAAAAACAGCATCACCCTTCCGAATAAATCGCCTGCACCCGGTCTCTTAAATTATACCCCGAAGCCATTACCTCCCCATAAGCACCGGCAGAACGGATGGCGATTAAATCTCCTCTTTCAGATTCTGGCAATTCCACATCGGTACGAAAACAATCGGTGCTTTCGCAAATCGGGCCAACAACGTCGTATTGAGTTGTAGGTTGTAGGTTGTAAGTTGTAAGTTCATGGCTGATGTCTGACTGCTGATGGCTGATTGCTGACTGCTGATGGCTGATGGCTGACTGCTGATGGCTGATGGCTGATTGCTGACGGCTCACATTCTCAATCTGATGATACGCCTGGTACAACATCGGGCGGATGAGTTCCGTCATGCCGGCATCCAACACCAAAAAGTTTTTTTTGAGGCCGTTCTTCACATACAAAACCCGGGAAATTAAAGAGGCACATTGGGCAACCAAGGCGCGGCCGAGTTCAAAATGCACTTCCTGGTTGGGGTTGATTTGTAAATGGTCTTTGAAAACCTGGAAGTAACTTTCAAAATCAACAATACTGTTTTTATCGGGCAAAAAATAGTCTATGCCCAAACCGCCGCCTACGTTCAAAACTTTCACTTCAAAACCTTGATCCTGAAACCACAACTGGATTTCGTTCACTTTTAAACACAGGTTTTGAAAAACAGTAAGATCGTTGATCTGGGAACCAACATGAAAATGAATGCCCAAAAAATTCAAATTCTGGCAATTACGCAGTTTCTTGGCAACGGCAGGCAATTCCCAAGTGTTGATGCCGAACTTGTTTTCTTCTAAACCGGTGGTGATAAAATGGTGCGTATGTGCATCTACGTTTGGGTTGATGCGGATGGCAATATTGGCCGTTTTGTTTTTGGCCGAAGCTAATTCGTTGATCACGTCCAGCTCCTGCACAGATTCGGCATTAAAGCAAAATATATCCTGGTCTAAAGCCAGATTGATTTCCTTGTCAGATTTTCCAACGCCGGCAAAAACCACTTTTTCTTTTTTAAAACCATGGCTGATGGCTGCCAAAACTTCGTTTCCGCTTACGCAATCGGCACCAAAACCAAAGCTTTGGACGGTATCCAAAACACGCGGGTTAAAGTTGGCCTTCATGGCATAATGCACCAAAAAACGGTGCCTAAAAGAAGCATCGGCACAAGCCTTTAACGTAGCTTTTAAAAGTTCGAGGTCGTAATAATAAAAAGGCGTTTCTATTTGCCGGAAACGGTTGACAAGGGCAGGATTAAACATGGGCGAAAATAAAAATTAAGCCTGTAAATCCTGACCGAAAGGAAACAATAATTTATACTGAAACAATAGTTCGCACCAATTTTATACCGGTAAAAGAAGCATCGGAACAGATCAAAAAACCTCGCCCAAATTAACAAACAAGCCGTGCGAATTGCCGGTGCCGATACCGTAATCAATACAAATATTGGTATCCGAACGCTTGTTGAACTTGATTCGCAAACCCGGGCCAAAAGCAGGCAAAACCTTTTGAAAACGGTTGGCAGGATAATCAGAAAAACTTTGGGCATTGGCAAACAAAACACCGCCCAGCAGGCCATTTTTGCTAAGCGTAAAACGGTATTCGGTCTCGGCATAAAGCATGTTTTGCCCGCGATACCTGCCGGTAACATAACCCCTCCCGGTGTTTCCGTTCATATCCCAACCGGTACTGGGCAAATCAAAATACGGAGGATGGCCAATAGTGAAATTCTCCAGCGTCCAAA
Source organism: uncultured Sphingobacteriaceae bacterium (assembly GCA_964244955.1). GTDB lineage: Bacteria > Bacteroidota > Bacteroidia > Sphingobacteriales > Sphingobacteriaceae > Mucilaginibacter_A. The sequence goes on from CAXTKQ010000050.1 coordinate 4,114, forward strand.
ATGCTAAAATACTTTTTCGGCTGGGTGTTAAAGGAACGTATTTCCGGAAATCGAAAGTAAGCAACTGCCAGTTCTGGTTGCTGCCCAGGAGTTTTAAGTTGGGCCGGTAAATCAAATTTACGTAACTTCCGTATTTTGGGTTGATCGAGTTGGTGCGGTTATCGTACAGCAAATTGAAGATGATGCCGGATGACAAAGAGCTTGTGGTTTGGCCATAAACCTGGTAACCGGTAATGCTTTGTAAGGGTACGCCGTTTTGGACAATGTTGTAATGATAGTCCAGGGCATAACCCAAACCGCCGTAAAAGTTTTTTTTGATTTTCTTTAATACCGTTTCATAAAAACGAACGAAGTTATATTTGATCGGGTTTAAATCGCTGGCGGTGGTTGAACTGCCCAGGCCATACGTGTTTTCGGGATATTTGTACCAACGCCAATCGCCAACAAAATTGTAATCGTCATCTTTTGTCCAGATGGTAGAAACCGTACGGAAAGTGATTTGGCTGCGTTGGTTGTAGGATAAACCCGAACTGATGGCCGATAAGTTTTCGTGCATTTTCGGTTCGGCATAAAAAGCAACGTTGCCGGTCAGATCTGCCGCAAAACCGGTTGATAAAGTATAGCCGATGGATGGGACGATAGAATAATTAAAGCGTTTGACAACGGTTGGCTTTTGGTTGGCTTTTTTTCGGAGCAAACTATGGACAATGTCCAAAATATCTTTTTGCTTGGCCAGGCTGTCTTGCTGTTTGCGCAAGGTATCAGCGGCAGTTTGACGCACAGGGCCGATAGAATCAGTTTGCGCAGAAACTTTGATGCTGAAAGCCGTGCATAAAATAAAAAACAGGAAAACTGTCGGGCGGATAATCATCCTATTTTTAATAAGGTAAAAGAAGCATTTGTTTAAGACGAAAAAACATGGCAAAAGTTTGGTGCATTTAAAAGCCGGAAAAAAATTCTTCCAGCGAACCAAAGTAAGCCGAGTCCCAGCCTTCTACAATATCGTTGTAATCATCGTCTGGGATGTTGGTGTGTTTCAGCTCCGCGGAAGTGCCGCGCTTATCCGGATGGAGTTTGATGGTTACGATGGATGGTTCTTCCTGCTCGCCAAAATACCATTGCTGTACGAGTTTTTTGTTTTCTTCAAACTCCAGGTTTTTCCCCTGGATGCTGCCTTCCCACAAAGAAAACTCGGTGCCGGGCTCGGCTGTCATTTCTGCTGCTTCGCCCGTCCAGATTTCGATGCTCACCGGATTGGTCAACGCCAGATAAACTTCCTCCGGTGTGGCCGGAAGCACGTAATATTTTTTGTAATCTTTCATTAAAAAGCGGAATTCGGAACGGAAACGAAAGCAAATATCCGCAATTTAAAACTAATACTGCTGCGGGTCGAGGTTTTTTATCAGCTCGTCCAGTTCGTTGCCGCTTTCTTTTAAAAACGCCAGCACTTCGGCTACTGTTTTTTCGCTGTTTACAGATCCGTCCAGCACGTTTACCAAACCCAGGATGTTGGCCAACGGCTTACGCACCAAATGAAAGTTCATGTAGGCCAAGTTTTTCAGTTCTTTGTTTTTTGCTTTAAGGGAAAGCTCTTCGTCAATCCCTTCTTCCAGCATCTGGCGGTACAATTTTTTCTCGGTAACATCAACCATGGTAAAAAGCCAGGCTTCTTTTCCATCCAATAAAATTGCCGAAAGTGTTGTTTCGGCATATATTTTTTTGCCGGACCGTGCCGTAAAACCAAGTTCTTTGGTCGGTTGTTTTTCATCAAACGGCAGCTTTTGATACGCTGTTTGCAGGATGATATTTGGCAATGGCGTTGCTAAAAACTCGGTGCGGCTGTAACCAAAAGTTTTTTCGGCCGTATAATTAACCTCTAATATAGATTCAAAAGCCAGGTCAGTAACCCACATGGACTGACAGCTGCCCAAAAAAAAGTTTTTCAGGCTTTGATCGTTGAAATCTAATATTGGTTTTGTTGTCATGGTTGTTTCTGTTTTAGAGAAAAATTGGTCTTTAAAAACACATCACTAATGGTAAACCAACAATGTTGCAATTAATTGTTTTGTTATTTAAATAAATGTCGCAAAACCCAACTTGCCACATCCTGTTTTTGTTATCTTAACCGAACCCGATTAAGTAAAAATAACAAGCCGGTTTTTAAAACAGGCACCAACAATATCCAAGCCAATTTAGGGCAAAATTATAAATGTGCTGGTTTACGGCCAAATTCCTTAGCTTCATTTCATTTTACACACCTACGTAATCGCAGATGAAAAATATTTTATGGTCCAGTTTTTTATTTCTACTGACCGCAAGTTGTGGAAAAAACGAAACGGAAACTACCATCGGTCCTGCCGATGCACAAAAAATTGCCCAGGTACAGCACACCAAAAATCCCGTTTTTTTAAAAGATATGTTTGGGGTAAATGCTTTTGAGTGGGATTTTTTAGGCGATCCGAAAGGCACAAACGACCCGACCCGGATTTTTGAACCGAAGATGGAAATGATCAAATCCTTCAGCGGTTTCAGGCATTATATGGATTGGGAAAAGCTGGAAAGCGAACCGGGCAATTATACTTTTAACCCAACGCATAGCGGCGGCTGGAACTACGATGCCATTTACGAACGCTGCAAAAAAGAAAACATCACCGTTTTAGCCTGCTTAAAAAACTGCCCGGCCTGGCTGTTAAAATCATACCCGGAAAAAGAGCGCGACGGCGAAAACATTCCGGCACCTTATGGCAGCAATTTGGAAGACCCGGCTTCTTATATTTTGCAGGCAAAAGCAGCATTTCAGTTTGCGGCACGCTATGGCAGCAACAAAAATGTGGATACTTCTTTGGTAAAAGTCAACCCAAAACTACGCTGGACGGGCGACGGCATCAACCAGGTTAAAATCGGTTTAAATTTGGTGAAATACCTGGAATGCGACAACGAACGCGACAAAACCTGGAAAGGCAAAAAAGCATACCAAAGCCCGGAGCAATACGCCGCAAACCTTTCTGCCTTTTACGATGGCAACAAAGGCAAACTCGGCAAAAATATAGGGGTAAAAACAGCAGACCCAAACATGCAAGTAGTGATGGGCGGTTTGGCTTCGCCGGAGGTAAAATATGTGCAGGCCATGGTTGATTGGTGCAAAAAGCACCGTGGCTACAAGCCGGATGGTTCGGTTGACCTTTGTTTTGATGTGATCAATTACCATTATTACGCCAACGACCAGGCTTCGCATTTTAACCATCAGGCAAAAAGGGGCATTGCACCCGAACTTTCCGACGAAGGCAGCAAAGCCGATGAGTTTGTAAAGCTGGGCAGGCAATATCATTTGCCGGTTTGGATAACCGAAGTGGGTTACGACATCAACCCAAATACCCCGCAAGCAGCCAAAGCCATTGGCAACAAAACAACAGAAGACACGCAGGCCGATTGGCTTTTGCGCACGTCGCTTTTGTTTGCCCGCCATGGCATCAACAAAGTATTTTTTTACATGCTGGATGATGTGAACAAAGAAAGCACCGTGCAATATTCTTCTTCGGGCTTGGTCAATGGTTTATCGCGCCGCCCTTCCGCAGAATTTATTTTACAGGCCAAAAACTTGATGGGCAATTTTCAATACGTGCAAACTTTAAGTCAGGATCCTTTGGTTGATGTTTATGCTTCCGGCAAAAAGAAAATGTATGTGCTGACCGTTCCTGATGAAACCGGCCGAACTGCCATATGCCATTTAAATTTAGGGCAGGTAAAAGAAGCAACTATCTACCGCTACCAGCCGGATACTGTTTTTATGGGCAAAAAATTGGTGCCGGTAAAAAACGGAAAACTGACGGTAACCGCATCAGAACGGCCGATTTTTGTAGAAACCAATTGAAACATAAAAGTATTTTCGGCCTAAAATACCGTTGCAAATGCTATCTTTGCCCGGCAAATAATTAACCCCTAAATTGTTTGCCATGGAATTTGACCCCGCCAAATTTGTTGCCGAAGGTTTAACGTATGACGATGTATTGCTGGTGCCGGCATACTCCGAAGTTTTGCCCCGCGATGTAGATACCAAATCGTTTTTAACCCGAAAAATCAAGCTTAATGTTCCGATCGTTTCGGCTGCGATGGATACCGTTACCGAAGCTGCCCTGGCCATTGCCATTGCACAGGCCGGTGGAATTGGGATGTTGCACAAAAACCTGAGCATTACTTTGCAGGCCGACGAAGTGCGCAAAGTAAAGCGTTCGGAAAGCGGCATGATCCAGGAACCGGTTACGTTAAAACATGATGCCGTGATTGCCGATGCCGTAAAAATCATGAAAGAATATCGGATCGGCGGCATTCCGGTGGTGGATGCGGCACACAAACTGGCTGGGATCATCACCAACCGCGACCTGCGTTTTGAAAAAGAAATGGACAAACCGGTGCGGGAAGTGATGACGAAAGAAAACCTCATCACCGCGCCGTTGGGAACCACGTTAATTCAGGCCGAAGCCATCCTGCAAAACCATAAAATTGAGAAACTGCCGGTGGTGGATGGCGATGGGCGGTTGTCGGGCTTGATCACGTTTAAAGACATCCAAAAGTTTAAAAACTACCCTAACGCCTGCAAGGACGAGCATGGCCGTTTGCGTGTTGGCGCTGCCGTTGGCGTTACCGCAGATACGCTGGAACGCGTAGATGCTTTGGTGAAAGCGGGCGTAGATGTGGTTACGATTGATACGGCGCACGGCCACTCGAAAGGTGTAATTGACCGGCTAAAAGAAGTAAAAGCCAAATATCCGGATCTGCAAGTTATCGTAGGCAACGTGGCCACCGGCGAAGGCGCAAAAGCACTGGCCGATGCCGGAGCCGATGCGGTAAAAGTGGGCATTGGCCCGGGTTCTATTTGCACCACGCGGATTATTGCCGGTGTTGGCGTTCCGCAATTGTATGCCGTTTACGAATGTGCCAAAGCTTTGGAAGGAACAGGAATCCCGGTGATTGCTGACGGGGGAATCAAACATACCGGCGATATCCCGAAAGCGATTGCTGCCGGTGCAAGTTCGATTATGGCGGGTTCCTTGTTTGCCGGTGTGGAAGAATCGCCGGGCGAAATCATCATTTATGAAGGCCGCCGTTTTAAATCGTACCGAGGCATGGGTTCAATCGAAGCGATGGAACAAGGCTCGAAAGACCGCTATTTCCAAGATGTGGAAGACGACATTAAAAAATTAGTGCCCGAAGGCATTGTGGGCCGCGTGCCGGTAAAAGGCAGCCTGGCCGAAGTAATGTACCAATACGTTGGCGGTTTGCGCGCCAGCATGGGCTACTGCGGTGCCGCCGATATCGAAGCGTTGCAAAAAGCGAAGTTTGTGCGCATTACTTCTGCCGGTATCCGCGAATCGCATCCGCATGATATTACAATTACTAAGGAAGCGCCGAATTATACAAGGTAGTTGAAGATGCTGTTTTTATGGGGTAAAATTGGATTGGAAGGAATATTAACTATCGTAATGATTTAAGTTTATGAATGCACATGTATCAGCTATACTAGAAAAAATGCAAACATCTGAGTATGTTGAATTGAATTTTGACTTTGCATTCAAACTAACAAACGAATCTGAAAGAGGTGCTTTACTAATTGGTGCTGGCAAAGTAGAAGAATATCTTAAAAAACTCATAGTTGGTTTACTTCCATCTAAAGAAAAAAGCTATGCATCTAAACTTTTAAACTATCCTGGACCGCTAAGTTCGTTTTCAGGAAAGATTGAACTAACTTATGCTTTTAGAATATTCGACGAAAGATTGTATAAATCATTAACAGTGTTGAGAAAATTAAGAAACCAAGCTGCTCATTCATCAGATTCTTTTTCTCTTGATGAAATAAAAGAAAACCTTGAAATGATATATGACTTTGAAGAAGGTTTTAAAGAAGTGATACATAAATTGTCATTTGACAATCTTATGAAATGGAAAAAAATAACTTTAAAACAGGCTTTCGAAAATAGTAAATTAGAAAATTACGATTACGAAAAATTATGGCTTGAACAAATGTCTGATCCAGAAAATAATTCTTCAATTCAAAAACAATTAATTATTTGGAAACTTGCTTATGGATTAACTTTTATTTGTTTGAAGATTGAGGCTATAATTGATGATTTTAAATTTATTAAAGAGACAAGTAAAACTTGGACTGACTACATTGATAATAATAATGCTTGAAATTAATAACTTTGATTGATGAATTTTAAAATATATTTTTTTGATATAAAATTTAGTTCTAAAAAACTTACACAATTATTATGGAAACCAAACTAACTTTAAAATTAGATAAAGAAATTATCCAACAAGCCAAAGAATACGCGTTAAGCAAAAAACTGAGTTTGTCTAAAATTGTAGAAGCTTATTTGCAATCTTTAGCAAAAGAAAAGAAAGTTAATGACGATATTGAAATTTCCCCTTTTGTAAAAAGTTTGTCTTCGGGGATTAATATTCATACCGATTTAGATTACAAGAAAGAGTATGCTGACCATTTGATTGAGAAGTATAAATGAGCAGAAGGCTTTTCATAGATACCAATATTATCTTGGATTTATTAGGAGAAAGGAAACCGTTTTATTTACCTGTTGCAAAATATATCTGCCCAAAAATACTTAACGAAGTTTTGTATTTTTAAAGAACCAATTGGGTACATTAAACATATTATTCATTATCATTCTTATCCTAAACATAGTTGTATTTATTTGATTTCTTTTTCCAAACCGCTTGCAATTATTTTTTTAAACAAATTTAACGGTAAAAGCCATTGCATAAAAAAAGCAACTTTTGCCTGCCCTACCGGATACCGCAATTGATTATTGTTACTATTGGCTGCTTTAAACACAACGGGGGCTACTGTAGTTGCAGCGGGTGCATTTTTATAACTTGCAAGCATGTTGTGCTGAACTTTTTTCGCATAATTATCATAATCCGGATTGGAGACAAAACTAATCGAACTTTCAAAGTTGCTTTTGATGGTAGCCGGTTCAATGTTCTTAATCCTGATATTAAATTGTTTTAATTCAAATTGCAATGATTCCATAAACCCTTCTATTGCCCATTTCGTGCTGTTGTAAATACTGTATAAAGGAAAAGTAATGATGCCGCCTGTTGAAGTTGTATTAATAATAACGCCACTTTTTTTAGCACGAAAATGAGGAAGAATTGCCCTTGTCATGTTCATCACGCCAAAAACATTTGTAGCAAATTGATGCTGAATCTGTTCTTGGGACAATGCCTCAAAAGCACCGGCCAAAGCATAACCTGCATTATTGTACAAAACATCAATAGAACCAAAATCATGGATTGCTGATTCTAAGGCTAAATTGATGCTGTGTTCATCCTGCACGTCCAAAACATAAAGTTTGATGTTAGGGTACTTTAGCAACTCGTTTACTTCAGTTACTTTTCGCATGGTAGCTGCTACGTTCCAGCCTTTTTCTGCAAAATACTTAGCTGTTTCCTTACCAATACCGCTGCTTGCACCGGTAATAAAAATTGTTTTGTTTGTCATGATTGAATTAATTTATTAATGAGTGAGTGGTTACTTATTTTTATTATAAATTTTTTTAAAGCCTATATTTCCTCTGCAAAAAAGCATTTAAATTACTGTCAGGAACACCGTTTCCTTTTACGATGGCACTGGTAAAACCTTCCAAATAATTTACTAAAAACGCTGCTTCCAAGTCCGGGTCTTTATAGGATAATTGCTCGAACGCTTTGGTTAAAGCTATGGTAACAGGCTTCTGGTTTGCCGAGTTGTCAATATCCAGTTCCCATTTCAAGGCAAACAGCAGTTTCCAGAAGTTGTATTCAGTTTGCGGCACTAAAAAAGGTATTTGTAAAAAATTTTTAATCACTGATTTTGGTTCGGTTTCATTAATTACATTGGCGTAAAGCTGGTCAATTTTTTGCTGGCCTTCTTTAAGGATTGCATTGAGCAAACCTTCTTTACTTTTAAAATGGCGAAAAATCAATCCTTCCGAAACTTCGGCCGCCTTGGCGATCTGGCTGGTAGAAGTTGCATTGTAACCATTTTTGGCAAACAATTGTAAACCGCAACTCAATATCCGTTCTTGCTTATCAGTCATAAAAAGTAAGTGATTACTTACAAATGTAATGACATTAAATTAAACAGGCAAGGACTATATTTATTTTTTTACATCCTTTTCAGTAACGAGGTTGTTCAAACTTATTCTTTTATGCTTTACACCATACTTCTTTTACCACCTGAAAATTGACATTGCCCGGCTTTTTAATTGGTTCGAGTTGAAACGGGCAACAATTTTTACAAGGTAAAAGAAGCATTGGCCCAAAAAAAGTTTAAACAACTTCAATACTTTAAGTTGAATGTAACACCTCAAACAGAAAAAAATAATGAAGTTTAATAACTGTTTTTCTGTTTAAAGCAAGCCTTGTCTTCTCATTTTTTTTGCCGATTCAATTCAAGCTGATACTTCTTTTAGCCATTCAAAATCATTATTTAGGGATAAAAACTTAAATTTAAAAAGCTATTTATCAAATTATTACATAAAACACGAAAGTTGGATTTGGATAATAATCCTACTTCATTTATTTTAGCCCACTTAATTGATAGACTAAATGCACTACTTCTTTTACCACCTCTTTTTAAGTGTCCGCCGGTTCGGCTGTTGTGGCCGTTTGTAGTGCTTCCCTCGCCCCTATCAACAAAAATCCTGTTCGCATCACACAAAAACCTATGTCATGAAAATTTCTACGTCCGTTCTAAAAACCCAATTTCTACTGCTTTTGCTCCTGCTTCCGCTCCTCTCCATTGCCCAATTGAATGGCAATTATATTTTAAGCGGCGTGGTAAAAGACGATAGCGGCCAGGCGCTTCCCGGCGTTTCGGTCAAAATTACGGGCAGCACATCCGGTACTACTTCGGATGCACAAGGCCGGTTTTCTGTTACCACCAATGCCAAGTTTCCTTTAAAGCTGGTGTTTTCCAGCATCGGTTTTAAACCGCAGGAATTTGAAGTAAGCAAGCCGGGCAGCCAGTTGAACGTGCAACTGGTTACGCAATCTATGATTGTAAACGAAGTTGTGGTAACGGCTTCCCGGCAGGAAGAAAGAATCATGCGCTCGCCAGTGGCGATTGAAAAATTAGACATCCGCGCCATCCGCAATTCGCCCGCGCCCAGCTTTTACGATGCGCTGGAAAATGTAAAAGGCGTACAAATGACGACTTCCAGCCTGACGTTTAAAGTACCGAACACGCGCGGTTTCAACATCCCCAACAACTTCCGGTTTTTACAACTGGTAGATGGTGTGGACATGCAGGCCGCAACGTTAGGCGTTCCATTAGGGAACGCAATCGGCCCAACAGAACTGGATATTTCCAGTGTCGAAATTACGCCCGGGGCAGCTTCTGCCTTGTATGGCATGAACGCGATCAACGGGATGGCAAACCTGCTCACCAAAAGCCCGTTTACTTACCAGGGTTTGAGCATTTACCAGCGTACCGGCGTAAACCATGTGGACGGGATTGATGTTGGCCCAAGCGTTTTAACAGAAACCGCTTTGCGTTACGCCAAAGCTTTCGGCGATAAATGGGCTTTTAAAGTGAACGGTAGCTACATGCACGGAACGGATTGGATTTCGAACACGCGGCTCGATCAAAACCCCAATAATTTAAACAGTGCCAATCCGGGCTTTCCGCAACTAAACGGAGCCAATAATACCGCTTATGACGGCTGGAACAAATATGGCGATGATGCTTTGGCGGGAAGCAATGTGGTTTCCATCAGTGGCTTGACCATCAACGGAAAACCAAACCAAACTTTGCGCGTGGCCCGTACCGGTTATTACGAAAAAGATTTGGTCAGCCCTTCGGTAAAGAATTTAAAGTTTGATGCTTCGCTGCATTTCCGTCCGGGAAAAAACACGGAGATCAGTTATACTTACCGTATTGGCGACATGGACGGTACTTTCCAGCGCGGCAATAAAATCCGTTTGCAGGATGTGATCGTACAAAACCACAGCTTGGATATCAAAGGCAAAAATTTTAAAATCCTGAGCTATGTTTCGCTGGAAAACACCGGTAAATCTTACAATGTAAAACCGCTGGCTGATAACCTGGATTTGGCAAGCGGCGGAAGCAATACCGTTTGGGCGGCAAAATATAAATCGGCTTTAGTATCGCAATTGAACAACGGTGCAGACCTGGCTTCTGCAACGCAAGCCGCCCGCGCTGCTGCCGATGCCGGGCGTGTTTTGCCTGGGACACAAGCTTTTAACGATCTGAAAAATACGATTATCGGGATTAACAATTGGGACATTAAGTCCAGCTTAATTCCGGATGCGCCTGCAACCGGCGGGGCGGCTTTAGTCCAAAACAGCCGTTTGTACCACACCGAAGGCCAGTGGGATTTATCAAAAACCGTTAAAATATTTGATCTGTTGGTTGGAGCCGATGCCCGAGTTTACCAAATCATTCCCGACGGAAATAACTTCGTGGATTTCTCGCGGCCAATCGCCGACCGGAACAAACCGCTCCCGGATGGCAGCTTTGGCAACGATGTTTACTACAAAAAATTTGGTTCGTTCGCTCAGGTTACCAAAACCTTTTTTGAAGAGAAGTTAAAGTTGTTCGGTTCGCTGCGGTTTGATTACAACCCGGAGTTCAACCCCAAATTTACGCCGCGTATTGCCGCCGTTTATTCGCCTGCCGATAACCACAACTTCCGCATCACTTACCAAAAAGGCTACCGTTTCCCAGCTTTGTTTGAGGCTTTGTCTTATGTAAACAATGGCCGGGTGAAGCGTGTGGGAAGTTTATCTTACATTGATGAAGGTTTGGGTTACCTGGAAAACAGCTACACGCAAGCTTCGGTGGTCAATTTTAACGCCGCTGTTGCCGCCGCCGGAAATACAGATGCCGCTGCTTTGGCCAACCGAAAATTGTTGCAGGTGGCCGACTTGCCAAAAGCGCAACCCGAAGGTATCAGTTCTTTTGAAGCAGGTTACAAAGGTGTTTTGTTTGATAACAAAGTGGTGGTTGATTTGGATGCCTACAGCAATATTTACACCGGCTTTTTGGGGCAAGTACAAGTTTATGTGCCTAAAAACAGTACGGTAGGTTCGGATGCTGCAGTTTTAGCCATGCTGGACCGAAACCGTGATGCAACTACGGCAACTTCAACCACCGCGGCCAGTGCCGGGCAAGACCGTTACCGCGTGTACACCAATGCCAAAAACAAGTACCATAATTTCGGTTCGGCCATCGGCATCACTTATAATTTTTACCAAAAATACAGCATTGCGGGCAACGCCAGTTTCAACAAACTGCAAGCCAATAACACCAGCGATATTTTTGTTACCGGTTTTAACACGCCGATTTTATCTACCAACCTTTCTTTTGGCAACCGCGAAATCGTTAAAAATTTAGGTTTTAACGTGATTTACAAATGGCAACAAGGCTTTTTATGGGAAAGCCCGCTGGTTACCGGTTCCGTTCCGGCCATCCATACTTTTGATGCGCAAGTTTCGCTGCGTGTCCCGCAAGACAAAGCCAGCATTAAAGTAGGCGCGACAGATTTGCTGAACCGCCGTTACATCCAATATGCCGGCGGCCCAACACTTGGCGGTTTGTATTATGTAGCTATTACGTTGGATGGTTTGCTGGAGAAATAATTGGATACTGTTTTTATGGGCCTAAAAACAGTATGGCTGCTTTTGTCATTTTGATCGAAGGGAGAAATCTTATTTCAACAACAAAAGCCTAATCGCTTTGAAGAAGATTTCTCCCTTGGGTGCGAAATGACAGCGCGAAAAGAAACCTTTTCAAAATGGAATACTGTTTTTACCGGCATAAAAACAGTATGGCTGCTTTTGTCATTTCGATCCGAAGGGAGAAATCTTCTTTCAACAACAAAAGCCTAACCGTTTTGAAGAGGATTTATCCCTTTGGTGCGAAAATAAACCTTTTCAAAATGGAATACTGTTTTTACCGGCATAAAAACAGTATCTGATCAAAAATCACAGAAAGAAGAACTGTGCTTTTTGATCAGATTTTTATGTTTCAATTATTGTAAAAATAAATTAAAGCTTCGATTTCTATCTCAAAAAAATTAGCTTTAAGCCTGGGCAGTTGGGCGGATAACAATTTCGTTCACGTCAACTTCGGCTGGTTGGCTGATTGCATAAACGATAGCGCGGGCAATTGCGTCTGGTTGCAAAGCCATTTTTTCCATAGAATCAACAATTTGTGCTTTTACTTCCACGTTGGTCATAGAATCCGCAAGGTTTGTTTGAACAAAGCCCGGAGTAATAATGGTTACGCGCAATTGAGGGCCGGCTTCCTGCCTCAAACCTTCAGAAATGGCACGAACAGCGAACTTAGTACCAGAATAAACCGACATGGTTGGCGTGGTTTTCAACCCAGACGTAGAAGCCGTGTTTACAAAATGCCCGAAACCCTGCTTGCGAAACACTGGCAAAGCGGCCGCAATCCCGTACAAAACGCCTTTAATGTTTACGTCAATCATATCTTCCCAATCTTCTACTCGCAATTCCTCTAAAAGGGAAACAGGTGCAACGCCTGCATTGTTAACAAGAACGTCGAGCTTGCCGTATTTATCGCAAGCCAATTTTACCAAGTTCGATAAATCTTCGCGCTTTTTTACATCCGTAACTGCGTAGGATACTTCGCCGCCTGCTTCAGAAATACGTTTTGCCAACGCTGCTAAACGATCTGACCGGCGCGCACCCAATACAACCTTTGCACCTTGTTCGGCAAGCATTAGCGCAGTTGCCTCACCTATCCCGCTGCTTGCGCCTGTAATTGCTATTACTTTGTCTTTTATGTTTTCCATCGTTTTATTTTATAACACAAAAGTAACCTGTACACTTATTTACATGTTAAAGGAAATCAAACAAAGAATTAAGAAATTCAAACAAGCTGAACCTGTCTTAAAGAACTGGGATTAACCCCGGTTTGCTTTTTAAATAGATTGTTGAAATAGGTGGGGTACTTATATCCGAGGCTGTAAGCAATCTCGCTAACGCTCCAATCCGAATTTAGCAGAAGTGCTTTTGCTTCACTTATGATTCGTTCATTTAAATGCTCCGTTGTTGTTTTACCTGTAGCTTTTTTTACAGCACGGTTTAAATGATTTATATGAACAGATAACTGCTTTGCATAATCAGTTGCAGTTCGTAATTTCAAAGAATATTGGGGCGAACTGATAGGAAATTGATGCTCTAATAATTCAAGAAAAAGGGATGCAATCCGTGACGAAGCATTTTGATGTTTAAAAGGGTTAATTACGGGCTGCATTTTTATCACCTCATGAAGCAAGAGGATTATATAATTCCGCAACAGTTCATACTTATAAATATAATCGGAATGGAACTCTCGCAACATATTTTGAAAAATTGTGGCAATGTGTTGCTGCTGAGTTTCATTAATAAAAAAAACAGGGTCAGCGCCAATTTTAAAGATCGGCGAATCTTGCAAAACCTTATCCGAAACTTTCGCCCTAAAAAACCCTTCTGTAAAAAGGCAGAAAAAACCTTCCTGTTTTGGTGAAACCGGTTCCCATGCATAAGGTATTACCGGGGTCATAAATATTAGGGCTGGTTTGTTTATTTCCACACTTTTATCTGCAAAATGCAATTTACCAACCCCTAAGGCTAAAGTAACGATGTAAAAATCTCTTCTGTTATAAGGCATTGTTTTACTCGTAAATACTTTTCTTTCAAAAATTGTAAATTGATCATTTATTCGCATAGAAGGATTTCGGCCCGCAAAGAAATCTTTTACGCTTTCAGCTTTATTCATACTATAAAACTAAATTATTGGAAAGACTTATAAAAACCAAACGAAATACGGGTTATGAAAACCTGATGATTTTTAGGTAATAAAAGAAGCATCGGAAATAAACCAAACAGAATTTGAACGGACTGCACCGGCACCAATTTCTTCATTAATTAAACGATTGCCTGAATTCTAAAGGCGACAAGTTCGTTTTTTTCTTAAACAGTTTGTTAAACGATTGCGGGTATTCAAACCCTAACCCGTAAGCTATTTCGCTTACTGATAAGTTGGTGGTGGCCAAGGTTTGCTTGGCTTTTTCCATCAATTGGTTTTGGATGTGTTGCTGTGCACTTTGCCCAGTCAGGCTACGCAAGGTATCGCTTAAATATTTGGCAGACATATTCAGTTGCCCTGCCAGATAGGTTACACTTGGCAAACCTAAAGTCGCTAAATTATTGTTGTCAAAATAGTTTGTCAACAAAGTTTCCATTTTCGTCAATAAATCATTGATCGGTATTTTCCTGGTGATAAACTGGCGGTTGTAATAGCGGTTACAATAAGTCAACAGCAGCTCTAATTGAGAAACAATAACATCCTGACTAAAATTATCAATTGGCAAATGGTATTCGTTTTCAATGTTTTTAAAAAGGTTTTCGATTGAGGCTTCCTCTTTTTCAGAAAGGATTAGTGCTTCGTTCATAGCATAATGAAAAAAACCGTACTCCTTTATTTTTTTTCCGAGCGCATAATTTCTGATAAAATCAGGGTGGAACGATAGCTGCCAACCACTTGGCGGCGGTTTTAAGTCCCCTTCAAGGGCGAGCAACTGTTCGGGCGCTGTAAACGACATTACGCCGCCATCAAAATCATAATGCGTTTGGCCATATTTTATTTTACAATCGCAATTTTTCTTGATGGTAACCGTATAAAAATCCATTGAAAACTTAATGGTACTTGGATTGGTGATCACAGGAAAATCTTCAAACCTGAGAATACTAACCAACGGATGTTCCGGTTGTGGCAGGGATAGAAGCTGGTGCTGCTGCGCAACAGATTTAATTCGGAGGATGTTAGATGCGGCATTTTTCATGGGTAAAAACAGTATGTTTAAAGATACTTTAAATTCAATTGGCTACGCATCTGTTTTCCAAATAATGGAAGCCCGATTGAATTAGGGACGAAATGCAGTATCCTTCGAACTAATTTATTTTGTGTCCCCGAAACAACAACCTTTTTGTTGTTTTGAATCCCTTTCAATGCTGATGCTACCACTTGTTCTGGTGTTTCTAATTCTTTGGAGGAGAAACTACTTTTTCGGTCGGCACCAATCTTAGCCGCATCAAAAAAACCGGTTTCAGTTGCACCAGGGCATAACAACATGGTTTGGATATTAAAAAGTTTGTTTTCTTCGGCTAAAGCTTCCGTAAATGATTGAACAAAGGCTTTCGATGCTGCATAAACCGTCATATATGGAATTGGGTTAAAACCAGCCATCGAACCAACATTGATGATCTTTCCGCTTTTTCGTACCCTCATTTGTGGCAAAAAGCGGTGCGTTAATGCTACCATGGCATCCATATTCAGATGCATCATTTCCATAATACTTTTCAAGTCATACTCCAAAAAGTCGCCGCCCGAACCAATGCCTGCGTTGTTGATCAACCATTCAATTTCGAGCCCGCGTTTCTCGGTTTCTTCAAAAATCATTTTATCGGCATCTGGTTTTGTTAAATCTGCAGCAATATATTGTGCGTTGATGGCATATTTGGCAGCCAATTCTTCGCACAATAACTGAAGTTTGTTTCCCGAACGGGCAATTAATAAAAGGTTATGTTTTTCTGCTGCAAGCCGTTTGGCAAAGGCTTCACCAATCCCGCCGGAAGCGCCTGTTATCAATGTTGCTTTCATTTTTAATAGCTTAATTGTTTAAAACAAAGATCAAACAGCTCGCCTGTCAAAAAGTATCCCTATCGCTTATTGTTGTGTCCAAATAGCCATACTGTTTTTATAGGCATAAAAACAGTATGCTGTTATTTTTTCTTTGGATTGCTCCTGATTCAATTTAAGCCTCAATAAATTCTAAATTAGCCAAAATAATTTTTAGACATGAATGCGATTTGTGTTTTTTGCGGGGCAAATTTTAACGGTGATGAAAAGCTGAAAGCAGCCATTGATGAACTGGCCGAACTAATGGTAAACCAAAAGATTACCTTAATTTTTGGCGGCGGAAAGGTTGGCGTAATGGGCTTGATAGCCGATGCCGTTTTGCAGCGCGGCGGAAAAGCGATTGGCGTAATCCCCGGGTTTTTGATGGACAAAGAAGTTGGCCACAAAGGCTTGACCGAAATGCACGTGGTAGAAAACATGCACCAACGAAAGCAGTTGATGAACGACCTGTGCGACGGCATCATCACGCTGCCCGGCGGTTTGGGCACGCTCGAAGAATTTTTTGAAACGCTGACCTGGCTGCAACTCGGCTTGCACAACAAACCTATCGGCCTGCTCAACATCAACGGTTTTTATGATTTTTTGCTGAAGCAGATGGACGTGATGGTAGAAAACGGTTTTTTAAAACCAGCCAACCGAGAACTGGTTTTAAGCAGCCAAAACCCGCAGGAATTAATAAAGCTGATGCAAAACTTTAAAGCCGTGCCGGAGGAAGTTTGGTTTAAAAACCAAAACCTCACCAAAAAAGATGTGGTAAAAGAAGTATTGCCCCTAAAACAAAAAGCACCCTGAACGGGGAGTTCAGGATGCTTTAACCAATTAAAAACCTAACAGGAGAGAATTACTGTTTTGTACGTTACAAAAATTACAAAGTTTCAATTATTTTTGCGCAGAAGTTAAAACCTGTTTTTTGCCTGAACAAATTTTTTCTGCACTTTCCTGTACCAAAAATCAATTAATTTGATTTACTAATGTATCTTTCGGGAAGATTAACGGCATAGAGCTTTGTTTGTCCCTTACTGTTTCACTTCCTGTTTTAATTAATGCCGCCAGAAATCGTTTAAACATAGCTCAAGAAAAAACCTGATGCTTCTTTTAGCACTATAAATTTGGTGTTGCCCTTTGCTGACGCCACCAGAAAGCAAATGGCCACACTGATTTCTAGGCGATAAAAGAAGCATCGCCAATAATTTGAACAATAATTTAAACAGCTTTTAAGGTTCAAAAAAAACAGGACACTTAAAATTTATAAGATTTGCACCAAGGACTTTTATGGAAAACGATACGTTGCGCACAGATAAAAATACAGCCCAAGGCCAAGAACCTACAGCAATAAAAAAACGTGCGCCTGTCGTTCGTTCCGGCCGTACGCGGCCTTTTCCTGTTGTGGCCATCGGCGGCTCGGCCGGCGCTTTTAGTGCTTTCGAGAAATTTTTTACGCACCTACCGGCCGATAGCGGGATGGCTTTTGTACTGATCATGCATCTGGACCCAAACTATGGCGGCAATTTACCCGAACTGTTCCAGGCTTTTACGCCCATGCCGGTGCTGCAGGCCGAAGATGGCCTGCAAGTAAAGCCTAACCATGTTTACGTGATCCCGCCGGATAAAGACATGGGCATCCACAACCGCAAACTGCTGCTTTTGAAACCAGCCAAAGCCCATGGCTTTCGCCTGCCCATTGATTATTTTTTGCAAAGCCTGGCCGAAGACCAATGGAACCGCGGCGTTGCCATCATTTTGTCGGGAATGGGTTCGGATGGGGAAACCGGCGTACGCCTCATTAAAGAAAAATTAGGCATGGCCATGGTGCAAGACCCGGAAACTGCACAGTACGACAGCATGCCCAAAACATCCATCGCTACCAACCTGGTTGATTATGTTTTGGCACCGGAGGAAATGCCCGTTAAGCTGATCCAGTACCTTAACCATCCGGCCTTAAACGAAGAACCGGTTGAGCAGGTGAAGTCGGAGATACGCGATGGCAACTCCATTCAAAAAATACTGATGCTGTTGCGCAGCCGCACCGGTCATGATTTTTCGCACTATAAAACCAATACCATTACCCGGCGCATAGACCGCCGCCTGGCTTTGCACCAGCTAACAGATTATACCAGCTACATCAATTACCTGCGCGAAAACCCGAACGAAATTGATGCGCTTTTTAAAGAATTACTTATTGGTGTAACTAAATTTTTTAGAGATGCACAGGCTTACGAATCGCTTAAAGAAAAGCTGCTGCCTATCCTCCGCCTAAAAACCAATAACGAGCCGGTAAGGGTTTGGGTGGCAGGCTGCTCTACCGGCGAAGAAGCTTACACCATTGCCATATTGCTGATGGAATGCTACACAATGCTGAACAGCAACCGTACGCCCAAGATCCAGATTTTTGCAACCGACCTGGATATTGTAGCGATAGAAACTGCACGTTCCGGAACGTACAACAGCAACATTATTGCCTATGTTTCGCCAGAGCGGCTGGAACGTTTTTTTATTAAACGGAACGAAAAATACCAGGTAAAAAAAGAACTGCGCGAAATGCTGGTTTTTGCCCAGCACAACCTGATCAAAGATGCTCCTTTTACCCGCCTGGATTTATTGTCGTGCCGCAACGTGCTGATCTATTTAAATGCCGAACTGCAGAAAAAGCTGATGCCAATCTTCCATTACTCGTTAAACCAAACCGGAACTTTAATGCTTGGACCGGCCGAAACTATTGGCGGCTTTACAGACCTGTTTGTACCAATAGACCCCAAATGGAAAATATTTGAACGCAGGGAAGGATTGCAGTCAGCCAATAAAATTATGGATTTCCAGTTCAATATTTCGCGCCAGAACTTCAGCAATATTCAAAAAACAGAAGAACCGAAATCAGCCCGGAAAAAATCCCTGTTAGAAAGTTTTAATAAATTTTTGCTCGAATCTTTTACACCGGTTTCTTTATTGGTAAACGAACGGGGAGACATCATGTACATCAACGGCAAAACCGGCAAGTTTTTAGAACTGAACCCGGGCGAGGCAGCCATGAACGTTTTTGAAATGGTGCGCGAAGAATTGAAAAATGTTTTGCGCAATGCCATTTATCAAGCCCGGTCGCAGCAAACACTAATCACGGTAAACGATATTAAGCTTAAGGAAGATGGCCAGATGCGTTTGGTAAACCTTAAAGTTTGCATTTTTACCGAGAGCGAACTGCA
>CAXTKQ010000050.1:23053-25547 GCA_964244955.1 uncultured Sphingobacteriaceae bacterium
CAAAAAGAAAGCGGGCAAAGCCTGATGGCCGAAGAGTTGCAAAAGGAGCTGGAATACACCAAGCAGCAACTGCACAGCACCATCGAGCAAATGGAAACTTCGCTGGAAGAACTTAAATCTACCAACGAAGAACTGCAAAGCACCAACGAAGAACTGCAAAGCACGAATGAAGAATCGCTGACGACGAAAGAGGAAATGCAATCGCTCAACGAAGAGCTGATGACCACGAACGCCTCTTATCAGGCCAAAGCCGAAGAACTGACGCGGCTGAACAACGACATGAAAAACCTGCTGGACAGTACCGAGATCGGAACTATTTTTCTGGATAACCGGTTGATGATTTTACGGTACACGCCGCAGGTAAAAGCTTTGTTTAACGTAATTGCTTCGGATACCGGCCGCAGCATCACTGATATTAAGTTTAACTTTGACCTGCCCAATTTTAAAGAAAGTATTGTTAGTGTAATTGAAACGCTGGTTCCTAAAGAAATAGAAATTAAAACCAATAGAAATGTGTGGTACAATTTGCGCATAATGCCTTACCGCACCATGGATAATTTCATCAGCGGCGCTGTACTTACGTTTACCAACATCAGTTCTTTAAAAATTATGGAACACAAGCTGCAAACGCTCATCGCTTATTCAAAAACAATAATGGGCCAAATGCCGGCGCCGGCCATACTAATTAATAACAAGCAGGAAGTGATTGCAGCCAACCCGGCTTTTTTAGCGTATTTTAAAATGGACGAACAGCAATTACAAGGCCTGGGTTTTTCTGCCTTGGTGCATGATTTGTGGAAAACTACCCGGCTCGACCACATGATCAGGAACGTACAACAGGAAGAGCTGCTGCTTACTTTAAACCTCGAATTCCCGGTGATCGGGAAAAAGCAATTAAGCTTTACAAATATACCTTCGGTAGATGAACTTACCGGAGAAACATTGCTTAATTTGATTGTTGTTGATGAGAAGAAGCCTGCTTAATTTACGTTGCAATGTTAAAAAACACTACTATGCTCGATATTCTTAGAGAAAAAGCTGAACAGTTATTATCTGCCGATAAAAACAGCAACAATGATGTAAAAATGATGGAAGTGAAACGGCTTTTTCATGAATTGCAGATACACCAGTTAGAGCTGGAAATGCAAAATGACGAGCTGCAAAATGCAACCCTCGAATTGGAGCAGCGCCGGATCAATTTTAGCAATTTATTTGAACTTGCGCCAATCGGTTATTTTGTAACCAACCAGAACGGGCTTATCCAAAACGTTAATTATGCGGGTATTAAATTATTAAATACTTATAAAAACAACCTGGTTGGCAAGCCATTTTTATTAAACATATACCCGGAAGACCGCGACCAGTTTTACATTTATTTAAAAAACCTGTTCGTATCAACCGAGGCACAAAGCTGCCAGATTAGGCTGGTTAAACAAAACAAGGAACTGCTGAATGTGCAGATTGATGGCATTGCGGTAAAGAATTCGGCCGTAAACCCAATTTGTTATTTAACCGTAACTGATTTTACCGAAAAGCAGCAGGCCGAGCAAAAGTTAAAAGAAGCCAATAAACCACTGGAAATTGCTTTGGAAGCTTCTTCTACCGGAATCTGGGAGATTGATATTGTAACCGGAAAAATTTATTTTGATGATTTTTGCCTGGAATTGTTTGGTTTCGAAAAAGGCAGTTTCGATGGCAATTACGAAACCCTGATCAGCAGGGTTTATTTGCACGATCGTAAAAATGTAGATCATGATATCCGGCAGGCTATCGTTCAGGAAAAAGAGTTTAACATCAAGTTACGGGTCAATTCTTATAGTCAGGGTTTAAAATATGTGCAGGCCAGGGCACAAGTAATTACAGACCAGCACCAGAAAAAACGCTTTATTGGCACGTTTACCGATATCAGCGATAAAATGATTATGGAGATGGAAGCTTTGCGCATTAAAGAGGAGCAGCAGCAAATGATCCTTTCGGCAGGTTTACAGGCGGAAGAAAACGAGAAAAAAAGGATCAGCGAGGTGTTGCACAACGGCATTGCACAGATGTTGTATGCGGTTAAACTGAACATTGATCAGCTTAAAAACACAGAAGAAAAACCTTCCTATGATCATTTGATGCAATTGCTTAACCAAAGCATCCGTGATGTCCGCAACATTTCTTTTGAGCTGGCGCCATCTATTTTAACAGATTTTGGCCTGGCTGCCACCTTAGAAGATATGGCTGTGCGCTTATCCAGCAACACACTCAAGGTAAATACCAAAGTAAGCCATACCTGTAAATCGTTGCCCTTTCAAACACAGCTTAATATTTTCCGCATTGTACAGGAACTGGTTAACAACGGCATCAAACATGCGCAGGCCAGCAACATCAGTATCGAGGTAAACAAAAAAGTAAAAAATACATTTATTACCGTTGCTGATAATGGCATCGGTTTTGAAACAGATAACACAACAGAAACACCAAAAGGAATAGGTTTAAGCAGCATTAAAAA
>CAXTKQ010000051.1:0-25223 GCA_964244955.1 uncultured Sphingobacteriaceae bacterium
CAGTAACCCTGTCAAATCTTAGAAAATGGACATTTTTGGAACTTCTGTTTATCGCAATTAATTTCATCTTTTTTAAAAACGACCGAAAGTTGGGTTAGTATTTTGAAGTTTTAATGGGTTGTTTGATAATTAGGGTTCTGTTAAGTAAGAGATTTTAAGTTTTAAAAAAACCTTACCTTATAGGCTAATGCTCAAATGTTACTTTCTTAATAAACCGTCAATAATCGACGAGGTCTTTGCTTCAAAATCATCACTATAACCATTGATTACGTTTGCAATTTTTCCTTCTTTATCAATAAAGTAAAAAGTAGGAAAGGATTGTACATGGTATGATCTTACCTCATTAGCCGCATTTAAATATGCTGGATATTGTATGTGGTAGTTTTTCTCAAATTCCTAGATAGATTTCTTGCTGTCTCTTGCAGTAAGGCTCATGATGGCAACATTTCGATCTTTATATTTTCGATCAATATTATTTAATGGCTTTAGCGATTCCATACACCCACTACAACCTATAAAGAAAAAATCAAGAATCACTACTTTGCCTCTCATTTGTGAAAAAGATGTTTTGTTGCCATTGGCATCATATAAAGTCCAATCGGGTGCAATGTTTCCTACAGCTAGTAAATCGGTTTGATCTTTTGGTAAACCGGGCATTTCTTTAAGTAGATGGTATCCTTTTGGTATCGTCATTGAAGCGATATCAATATTGGCTTGGTTAAACTTATAGTCTGAATAGCTACTTGCTGAATAGTAAGTTGATATACCGTCGCCATAAGTTGAACTCCTTGACCTAACAATTAAGTAGTCAGGCATACCCGAAATTTTGCTGATAAATAAATCTACAATTGTATAGTTACGTTCTTTATTGATTAGCGTGTCGTAGACATTTGCAATCAAATGATAGCTCTTAATTGCAATAACAGTGGTGTCTTTGGCTTCGACAATTTTAGATGATTTTTTTTGTAAGCGGGACTGTATCCATCGGAGGTAGCCTGGCAGTGTCTTTTGAAAGATGAATTGATGGAAATCGAGAAGTGAATAAGTGCTGTCTTGCTTACTTGCATGTATTTTGTTTTCTCCATTATAAATGTCAAGATAAGTGGCCTTGTCTTGCACATTCATGGTCTCAATTTTGATTAGGTAACCAAAGTTTTTATCATGAGGCGCTTTTTCAAAAATAGCATGACGCTGTTCAGTTACTGTGTCACTGACAAATATTTCTTTTTCCTTACTAATAGATTGATAACTGAAGTTTTGATAGCTTCCAACTTTATCAATCGTATTTTGCAATAAAGAAACCTGAGCTTTAATACTCACGCTGAAAAAAATAATTACGAAGCAGATAAACAGCCTAATGGGCTTTTTGAAAGCGTAAATCATTTTATTGTTTTAATGTATTAGTATTATAATTAGCACTACTAAAGTAATTTTAAATCTCATTTAAAAACAAAAAAACTTCTCAAGTCCTTTAATGTTAGCTCCAATTTAAAATCTATTGCAATAGATAGGAACATGTTTAGATTTTAAACTGTGATAGATTATGAAAATGCAAATCGAACCGTTACATTCAAACGAACGTATTGGTATCATCCTTGTCCAGCGGCCAAAAATTCATTTTTTTACGCTTTAACTATTACACGTATTAGATTACACCTAATCGACTTTTTTGCAGGTTTAATTGTAACAGTTCATTATGTAGAATGCCAAACGGCAAAAAGAAACAATACACCAAATTCTTCAATATGCCCATAATCAGATTAATAATGATGCTTCTTTTACCCTATAAAAATTGGTGCTGGTATCAATTCAACCCAATCAAAACTACATGCTTGCCATTTTTTTAGGTGATAAAAGAAGTATAGGAAATAATTTGAACAAAATTTAAACAGGCATTAAGCACGGAAGTAAAACAGACAAATTTCGGCCTCACTAATTTTTATGCCGATAAAAGAAGCATCAGGAAGCAATCGTTTGCGTTGCCCTTTTTACCGTTAGTTTTTTTACCTGGGTGGAGATGGAAGCCGCATCGTAACCGCATTCGGCCCAAAGTTCGGGCTGCTCGCCGTGTTCTATAAAGCGGTCGGGGATGCCGAGGCGGATCACTTTGGCTGCTGCATAACCATGATCGGCCATAAATTCAATTACCGCGCTGCCCATTCCGCCTTGCAGACAGCCGTCTTCAACCGTAATGATCTGGTTGAATTTTTGGAAAACTTCGTGCAGCATTTCTTCGTCCAATGGTTTTACAAAACGCAAATCGTAATGTGCCGGATAAATGCCTTCCTGGTTTAGTGTTTGTACTGCTTTTACCGCCTCATTTCCAATGGTGCCGATGGTTAAAATGGCTACTTCTTCGCCATCGCAAATCCGTCGTCCTTTGCCGACTGGTAAGGCTTTCATCGGTTTTTGCCAGTTCACCATTACACCATTTCCGCGCGGGTAACGGATGGAAAACGGCCCCATGTTTTCCTGCTGGGCGGTAAACATCAGGTTGCGCAGTTCCTCTTCGTTCATTGGTGCAGAAACAACCATATTCGGGATGCAGCGCATAAAAGCCAAATCATAAGCGCCATGATGCGTTGGCCCGTCGGCCCCAGCCAATCCGGCGCGGTCCAAGCAAAAAACAACGTTTAGCTTTTGTATAGCCACATCATGAACGACCTGATCGTAGCCACGCTGCATAAAACTGGAATAAATATTACAAAAAGGAACCATGCCTTGCGTGGCCAAACCGGCCGAAAAAGTTACCGCATGTTGCTCGGCAATGCCTACATCAAAAGCGCGTTCGGGCATCGCTTTCATCATCAAATTTAATGAGGAACCGGAAGGCATGGCCGGCGTAATGCCCATGATCTTCGGGTTATTTTCGGCCAGTTCGATAATCGTCAACCCAAAAACGTCCTGGTATTTTGGTGGCTTTGGTTTATCGTAAACCGGTTTTTTTATTTCCCCGGTAATTTTGTCGAACAAGCCGGGCGCGTGCCATATCGTTTGATCCTTTTCTGCCAAAGCATAACCTTTGCCTTTTACCGTGATGCAATGCAGCAGTTTCGGGCCGGGGATATCTTTCAAATCCTTTAAAACTTTAACCAACTGTTTTACATTGTGCCCGTCAACCGGGCCAAAATACCTAAATTGTAAAGACTCAAACAGGTTGCTGTTTTTAAGGATCGTTCCTTTGATGCTCTTCTCAATTTTTTTAACAATTTTGAAAGCATCCGGGCCGAGAGCGGAGATTTTAGTTAAGATTTGAGCCGCGTCATCCCGGAAACGGTTATAAGAACGGGAAGTTGAAATGCCTGTCAGGTATTCTTTCAAGGCGCCAACATTCGGGTCAATAGACATGCAGTTATCGTTCAAAATAACCAGCAAGTTAGAATTTTCGATACCGGCGTGGTTCAAAGCTTCAAAAGCCATTCCGCCCGTCATCGCGCCATCACCGATAACAGCAACATGCTGTCGGTCGTGCTCGCCTTTGCGGTGCGAAGCCACGGCCATGCCCAAAGCCGCAGAAATAGAAGTGGAAGAGTGGCCAACGCCAAACGTATCGTAAATGCTTTCGGCACGTTTCGGGAAACCGCTGATGCCTTTGTAGTTACGGTTGGTGTCAAAAATTTCGCGGCGGCCGGTCAGGATTTTATGGCCGTAAGCCTGGTGGCCAACATCCCAAACCAATTGGTCATAAGGCGTATTTAAAACGTACTGCAAGGCAACCGTTAGCTCGACCACGCCCAAGCTTGCACCAAAATGGCCACCGTTTACCGATACAATATCAATAATATACTGCCTTAATTGATTGGCAATTTCGGTAAGGTCTTCTTCATTAAATTTCTTTAAATCAGAAGGGTAGTTGATCTGCTCTAAAAGGTTACCCGCCTGTACTTTCATTTATCCGTTATACTTTGTTCAATATACAAATTTAGGTTATTTGGTCAAATAACCGTTACAGGATTCTACGTGTGATGGCTGTTTATGTTTGAGTGTTTAATTTTTTCTTTGAAGCATTTAAACTTCCTTTTAAAGAAAACCCCTCGGCAACACTAATTTCTAAAAAAATACCGATAAAAGAAGCATCTGCATTTATAAATGTTTTCGCCGGGGCAGATACTGTTTTTACCGGCAAAAAATTAGTAAACCTAAATTTGATACAAGGGATTAAAATAGGCTAAATTTGGCCGTCCATAAATCAAAACATGAAAAGAGATAAATTAATATTCAGGCTTTTAGACGAGGAACAGGAACGGCAGGAAAACGGTATCGAATTGATTGCTTCCGAAAATTTTGTGAGCAAACAAGTGATGGAAGCGGCAGGATCGGCAGCAACCAACAAATACGCCGAAGGCTTGCCCGGCAAACGTTATTACGGCGGCTGCGAAATTGTGGACGAGATTGAAACCATCGCCATCGAGCGTGCCAAGCAACTGTTCAATGCCGAATGGGCAAACGTGCAGTCGCATTCTGGCGCGCAGGCAAACGCTGCTGTTCTGCTGGCTTGTTTACAGCCCGGCGATAAAATTTTGGGCTTTGATTTATCTCATGGCGGACATTTAACGCATGGTTCGCCGGTTAATTTTTCGGGGAAATTGTATAAACCGTTTTTTTATGGGGTGAAAAAAGAAACCGGTTTGATTGATTACGAACAGTTACGGGAAGTTGCCCTGCGCGAAAAACCAAAACTGATCATTTGCGGCGCTTCGGCTTATTCGCGCGATTGGGATTACGAATTTATCCGAAAAGTGGCGGATGAAGTTGGCGCTTTGGTTTTGGCCGATATTTCCCATCCTTCCGGCTTGATTGCCAGAGGTTTGCTTGCAGATCCGCTCCCGTATTGCCATATTGTAACCACTACTACGCATAAAACTTTGCGCGGCCCGCGTGGCGGTTTGATTTTGCTGGGAAAAGATTTTGAAAACCCATTCGGGCTAAAAACACCAAAAGGCGAAACACGCATGATGTCCTCTGTTTTGGATATGGCGGTTTTCCCGGGGACGCAGGGTGGGCCGCTGGAACATATTATTGCTGCAAAAGCGATTGCCTTTGGCGAAGCTTTGAGCGATAAATACATGAAATATGTGGTACAGGTAAAACAAAACGCAGCCGCTATGGCCGAAGCTTTTGTAGAATTGGGCTACGAAATTATTTCTGGCGGAACCGATAACCATTTGATGCTGATTGACCTTCGGAACAAAAACGTAACCGGAAAAGCCGCGGAAACTGCTTTAGACAAAGCGGGCATTACCGTTAATAAAAACATGGTTCCGTTTGATGATAAATCGCCGTTTGTTACTTCCGGCATCCGTGTTGGTACGCCGGCCGTTACCACGCGCGGCATGAAAGAAAAGCAAATGAAAAAAATTGTGGAGATGATTAACGAAGTGCTGACCAATATTGATGATGAAGCGCACATCGAAAAAGTTAAGAAGCAAATCCATGAACTGACGAAGAAGTTTCCTTTGTATTTGTAAGGGGCTGTTTCAATTTCATTCAGTAATCTTTTGGCTAAAGCCAAATTTAATCTTCATTTATTCCACGGCCTAAAGGCCGTGACAATTTAACTACTTCAATTTACAGATTTTTTGTACCTGCTGATAATAACTCGTCCTAAAACCCAATTCAATTATTAATTGCCACGGCCTTTAGGCCGTGGATAAAGGGAGCAAGGATTGACTTTAGCCAAAAATATAAGAGTTCTACATGGATTGTATTACTGCTGCTTTTACCACACTAAATTTAATGTGCTAAAAGAAGCATCAAGTTGCAACAGCAATACTTGCAATGCTGATGCGGACACCGGGAACTTCCAGCAAAACATTGCAACAAGCTTCTAAAGTTGCGCCGGTGGTAATGATATCATCCACCAATAAAATATGTTTTCCGGTTAGTTCAGTAGGGTTTTTAACGGAGAAAACTTCCTTCATATTTTCGTAACGCAAAGTCCGGGATTTTTTGGTCTGACTTTCGGTGCTGGTTGTTCGGATCAAATTATCAACCAAAACCGGAATTGGTAACTTTTCTGCAAGCCCTTCTGCAAAACTTAAACTTTGGTTGTAACCTCTTTTTAACTGTTTTTGCTTGTGCAACGGAACGGGAACGATGACGTCAGCAGCAGAAAAAACTGTATTTTCTAACAAACGCTTTCCGGCCAGTTTACCGAGATAAACACCAATTTCGGGTTTGTTTTTGTATTTAAGCTGGTGCATCAGGTTTTGTACGCGGCTGCCTTTACTAAAATAAAGCATTGCTGATGCAGCTTCTAACGGAACCCGTCCCCAAAATTGTTGCGCAACCGCGTTATCAGTATTCAAATGAAAATCGGTATAAGGCAAATGGTACAGGCAATCGGCACAAATCAACTCCTCGTTGCGGTACAAGCTTTTGGCGCAGGCCTGGCAAAGCTCCGGGAAAATGAGCGAAACAAAGTCGGCAAAATAAGTTCGTTGTAAATTCATTTTTGCTGATGCTTCTTTTATCGGCCTAAAATTGGTGTTTATTGCTGTTTTACAGCCAACTGTCCGCAGGCGGCATCAATATCTTTGCCACGGCTCCGGCGGATATTTACGTTGATGCCTTGCTTGCGTAAATAAGCGGCAAAAGCATCCGTTTTATCTTCGGCCGTATTGGTAAAAGCAGCAAAAGAGATCGGGTTATATTCAATGATGTTTACTTTACAAGGCAAATGCTTGCAAAAAGTGGCCAGTTCTGCGGCATCTTCCAAACCATCGTTAAAGTTATCAAACAAAATGTATTCGTAAGTAACCGGGTTTTTGGTTTTTGCAAAGTAATATTTCAAGGCTTCGGCCAACGCTTTTAACGAGTTTTGCTCGTTGATCGGCATAATCTCGTTGCGCTTTTTATCGTTTGCCGCATGAAGCGAAAGGGCAAGGTTAAACTTCACGTTGTCATCGCCCAGCTTTTTAATCATTTTGGCGATGCCGGCCGTGGAAACCGTGATCCTTCGGGCGGCCATGTTCAACCCGTCTTCTGCCGTAATCCGCTCGATAGATTTTAAAACATTGGCATAGTTCAGCAAAGGTTCGCCCATGCCCATGTACACAATATTGGTTAGCGGCTGGTTGTAATTGGCTTTGGATTGCTGGTCTAAAAGCACCACCTGATCGTAAATTTCGTCTGGGTTTAAGTTTCTTTTCCGCTCCATATAGCCCGTTGCACAAAATTTACAGGTTAAACTACAGCCAACTTGCGAAGAAACACAGGCCGTCATCCGTTCGGGCGCAGGTATCAATACACCTTCAATTAAATTATTGTCATATAATTTAAATGTATTTTTTATTGTTTTATCGTTACTAAACTGTGAGTTATGTACTTTTACCGCATTAATCGTAAATTGTTCTTTCAACTTCTGGCGTAACTCTTTGGAAATGTTGCTCATCTGGTCAAAATCAGCAGCCGATTTCTCCCAAAGCCAACTGTACACTTGCTTCGCTCGAAAAGCTTTTTCGCCTGATTCAACGAAAACCTTTTCCAGCGCTTCCAGTGTCAAACTGCGTACGTCAACTTTTTTATCTGTTGTTATCACCACACAAAAATACGACTATAAAAACAGTAGTAAATATATTTTGCTTTTTATTACATTAATACGAATACCTTTTACCTGCTTATCCTGGTGTTTATTACTCAAGCCGAAAATTGTTAAATGAAAAAGTTCACTGCTGATTACGTTCTTACTGCCACGGGCAGCCCGATTAAAAACGGAAGTGTTATTATTGATGATAACGGGAAAATTTTAAGAGTTGAAGACCCGGAAAACCCTTTTGCCAATGGGGAAGGATCTGTTTTTAAAGGGTTACATGCTGAAAGGTTAAGCGGTGCCATCTGTCCGGGTTTTATTAACACTCATTGCCATCTGGAATTGTCGCACTTGAAAGGGAAAATCCCTGCTGGCCAGGGTTTGATCGAATTCATCAACAATGTACAAAAACTGCGCAAAGCCGATGAAAACGAAGTAAAAGAAGCCGCTGCCAAAGCCGACAAAGAAATGGAACGCAACGGTATTGTTGCCGTTGGCGATATTTCAAACAGCGCGGTTACGGCTTCGGTAAAAACGAAAAGTAAGTTGTATTACCATAACTTTATCGAGGTTTATGGTTTCGACCCCAAAAATGCCGATGCTGTTTTTAGCAATGCTTTATTGGTAAAAGAGCAGTTTAAACCTTTGGCTTCTTCCATCACGCCGCACGCCGCCTATTCGGTTTCAAAAGAATTGTTTAAACTGATCCGTAAAGAAGCAGAAACAACAAACTCTGTGCTTACGATACACAACCAGGAAACCGACGAGGAGAACAAGCTGTACCGTTACAAACAAGGCAGTTTTCTGGATTTTTATGACCGTTTGGGCATTGATATCTCCTTTTTTAAACCACAGGCACGTGATTCTATCCAGTCTATCCTTCCGTTGCTGACCAACCAGCAAAACGTGCTGATGGTGCATAATACGTACACCAACATGAAAGATATTTACTTTACGCGCCGTTTCGACCGTAAAATAAACTGGTGTTTTTGCCCCGATGCTAATTTGTATATTGAAAATACGCTGCCAAAAATCAGCATTTTTACCAATCATGGTTTCAACATTACGCTGGGGACCGATAGCCTGGCTTCCAATACCGAACTTTGTATTTTAAAAGAAATGCGGGTGCTGCAACAGCATTTCCCAAATTTATTGCTGGAAAATATGGTACAATGGGCCAGCAGCAACGGTGCAAAATTTTTGGGGATTGATGAGGAGAAAGGAACGCTGGAAAAAGGTAAAACACCGGGTTTAAATTTGATCACCAACTTAGACCGATTGAAAATTACGCCCGAATCTAAAGTGCGAAAGCTGGCTTAATCAAAACAGGTTTGTTATTTTTGGCGATACTGTTTTTAGCAGGGTAAAATTAGCAAGGTAAAAGAAGCATGGTCAAAAAACATTTAGATATAAAAGTTAGGGGCAAAGTTCAAGGCGTTTTTTACCGCGCAACCACCAAAGCCGTTGCAGACCAGTTAGGCGTAAAAGGTTTTGTATCAAACGAAGCCGATGGTTCGGTTTATATCGAAGCAGAAGGCGATGCGCCGATGATGGAAGAGTTTTTAGCATGGTGCCACGAAGGCCCGGACCGCGCGCGCGTGGAACAAGTCGAAAGCAGCGAAGGCGAAATGAAAAACTATCGTAATTTTGAAGCCGTAAAAAAGAACAAATTGTAATGGTCTTTTAAAAGTCTGTCCAAATTAATCAACCGCTAAAATTTGTCAACTGCTAAAAAATTTGTCGGTCAAACCGCCATATATGGTTTAAGCACTGTAGCTTCCAGGGTACTCAATTTTTTTCTCACCGCACTTTACACACGTACCTTTGCACCAAATGTTTATGGCGTTTTAAATACTTTGTACGCTTACGCTTCCATGTTAAATGCTGTATTGTCTTTCGGCATGGAAACAACTTTTTTTAGGTATCTAAACAAACACGAGGATAAAAAGGACGTGGTTTACAACAATTCCTTTTTGGCAATACTGTCTATAGGTATTGTTTTTTTTACAGGCACGTTTTTTTTTACCGATAATATTGCAATCTGGATATTGGGTAAAACGCCCGGCAACCATGCTGATTTTGTATTGTTTGTAAAGTTTTTTATCTGCGTTTTAGTAACAGATTCATTTAGCGTGATACCTTTTGCTAAAATACGGGCCGACGGTCGGCCTGGCAGATACGGTAAAATCAAGGTGATCAATATTTTGGTGTTTATCGGCTTCAACCTGATTTTTATTAAAGCCCTCCCGTTTATTATTAGCAACAATTTGATGGGACATGAGTGGCTATCATCGTGGTATAAACCTGGTTGGTTGGGTTACGTGTTTGTATCGAACTTAATAGCAAGTATCTTAACGTTTGTTTTACTGTTGCCCGAAGTTGCAAAACTTAAATTACGTTTTGATTTTGGGATGTTTAAGCTGATGCTCCTGTATAGCTGGCCCATATTGATTGCGAATATTTCCTACATCATCAATGAAAATATTGATAAAATGATGCTGCCAAAATTGCTTCCGGTCAATTTGCTTAAACAAGGGGATGTGGGTATTTATGCGGCCGGTTGTAAAATAGCTTTGTTTTTGAGCATTTTTATAAATGCGTTTAGGTTAGGGGCAGAGCCTTTCTTTTTCAATCACGCTAAAAACAAAAATGCGGGTGAAACCTACGCCAGGATAATGGATTATTTTGTTATTGCTGTGGTAATGATATTTGTTGCGATAATAGCCAACATCGAAATATTAAAATATTTTATCCATGGAAAAAATGCTGAAGAAACAAAGCTTTATTGGTCAGGGCTAAGAGTTGTGCCCTTGTTGCTTTTTGGCTACGTAAGCTTGGGCATTTACATGAACCTTTCAGTGTGGTACAAGCTGTCTGACCAAACAAAATATGGCCTTTACATATCAGGCGTAGGTGCTGTTTTAACCATTGCTTTAAACTGGCTTTTTATCCCAAAGTACAGCTACATGGCTTCGGCCTGGGTATCTTTAATCGCTTACGCCACCATGATGGTTTTGTCCTATTTATGGGGCCAAAAAAATTACCCTATCCCATATAATATCAAAAAAAATCTTGCTTACATTATCGTTTCAATAGTCATCGTAACTTTATCGTTCTATGTATTTAACCGCAATATTTTTGTGGGAAATGCGCTATTGATAATGTTCGCATTGGTTGCGTTTTTTGTAGAGCGGAAAGCATTAATGTTAATTTTAAAAAGGAAATGACCATCCAGATCATCAACAAATCAAACAACAGTTTGCCGGCTTACGAAACCGCACATGCAGCCGGAATGGATTTAAAAGCCAGTTTGGATGAAACGGTAGTTTTAAAACCGATGCAAAGGCAACTGATACCAACAGGGATTTTTATCGAATTGCCCATTGGTTTTGAAGCGCAAATCAGGCCGCGAAGCGGACTGGCTTTTAAACATGGCATCAGCATTGTCAATTCTCCCGGAACGGTTGATGCCGATTACCGCGGCGAAATAAAAGTGTTGCTGATCAATTTTTCGGAGGTTGATTTTCCTATCCAAAACGGCGACAGGATTGCACAAATGGTTATATCCAAACACGAAAAAGTAGATTGGAACGAAGTTGAAATTTTAAGCGAAACATTAAGAGGCACAGGCGGTTATGGCCATACAGGTGTGCAGTAAAACCATGAAAAATTGTTATCTGTTTTTTGTTTTGATGTGGCTGCTGTTTCCGGCGGCTGTTTTCGCGCAGCACAAAAAAAACACCGATAAAAACAGTATCGTGATGGTGGTGAGCAAACCATTGACCCGGCGCGACAGCGTGGTTGTAGATGAACTTTTTTACCAGGCTTTGCGTGAAAAAACGATGGAAAACGGAAAAAACGCCGCCACGCTTTTTGCCCAGGTTTTAGAAATTGACCCCGCCAATGCCGCCGGAATGTACGAACTGGCCCGAATCCGCAACAGCGAAAATAAAGACGAAGAAGCACGCCAATTGTTGGAAAAAGCAGTAACCGTTAGCCCGGAAAACGAATGGTACTGGCTGGCGCTGGCCGGCAATTATGAAAAGATAAACGACATCCCGAAGCTGGAAAACGTGTTTAAGGAACTGATCAGGATCAATCCCGAAAAACCCGAATATTACAGCAACCAGGCGCGTGCTTTGGCGATGGAAAAAAAGTATGACGAGGCTTTGTCTGCCTATAACCAATTGGAAACGCGTTTCGGAAAAAACGAGGAAAGCATTTCGGGCAAACAAAAAATCTATCTGAAACAAGGCAAACTCGACCTGGCAACGAAAGATTTGGAGCAAACGATCCGCGAAAACCCTATGGAAACGCGCCCGTACCTGCAACTGGCCGAACTGTACAATTCGAACAACCAGAACGATAAAGCTTTAAAAGTTTTGGAAAGCGCGGGCAAAAACAATCCTGATGACGCTTTAATCCATTTGGCTTTGGCCGATGTTTACCGCGATAAAAAAGATTACGCCGCCTGTTTTAACCAGCTAAAAACAGCATTTGCTTTTCCTTCGCTTAAAATAGAAGAAGAGCTGCGGATTATTTCCGGATACTTCCCCAAATTCCCGGACCCCGAAGCGAAATCAGGCGCGTTGGAACTGAGCCGCATCGTTTCGGTTGCACACCCGGAAGATGCCCGCGCTTTTACCATGTACGGCGATATGCTGGTGCAAAACACCTCTTTCGCGCAAGCCATTCCGGTTTATAAAAAATCTTTGGCTTTAAACGACCAGACTTACGCGGTTTGGGAACAAGTAATGCGGCTGGAACTGGGCGAAAACCAATTCGACCAGGTGATTAAAGACGGCGAAGAAGTGCTTTCACTTTTCCCAAACCAAGCCGTTGCCAATTATTTGGTCGGCGTTGCCTACGCCCAAAAAAGTAGGGTAAAAGAAGCATTAAGCTATTTTAAAAATGCAATTTCGCTGGGCAATACCAATAAAGATTTGTTGAGCCAGGCTTATTCCGGTATTGGCGACAGTTACCATCAGTTAAAAGACGACAAGCAATCGGATGCCGCTTACGAGCAATCCATCAGCAATAATCCGGATAACGCCTACACCTTAAATAATTATGCGTACTATTTATCGTTAAGAGGAGAAAAGTTGGATCGCGCAGCCGAAATGTCGCGCCACAGCAACGAACTGCAGCCCAATACGGCTTCTTTTGAAGATACTTATGCCTGGGTTTTGTTCAGGCAAAAGAAGTATGCCGAAGCGAAGACTTGGATCGAGAAAGCCATTGGCCACAATAAAAACAGCGCGGGTTTGGCAGAACATTACGGTGATATTCTGTATTTTTTAAATGATACAGAATCGGCAGTTAAATATTGGAAAACAGCCAAACAGCTTGGCAGCAATTCGGTTGCTTTAGAAAGAAAAATTAATGAAAAGAAGTATTCTGAATAAAATATTAGCGGCAGCCATTGTGCTTTCTGTGTTTAGTTGTAAAGCAAGAAAGCAATTGGTGCAGGCCAACGTAAATAATCAGCCTGCGGTTACAGATTCTGCTGCTGCTGCGCCGACTGTTAAAACAGATAATAGTAAGAGTGAAAAGTTAGCGGCTATACAAAGCAGGCAAATTAATTTTAATACCTTTTTGGGAAAAGCACGTACAAAACTGGAAATAGACGGAAAAGGTTATGACGTTACCTTGAATATCCGCATCCAAAAAAACAAACAGATTTGGGTTTCCATCAGTGCCATTGCCGGCATTGAAGTTGCACGCGCTTTAATTACGCCGGACAGTATCAAGATCATCAACAAACTGCAAAGCGTTTATCTGAAAAAACCTTTCAGTTACGTTTATCAATATACGGGCCGGCAAATTAATTACGGAACGGTAGAAGCGATTGTGGTTGGCAATGTAGTGCCGGAGTTCGTGAATGCTGATGCGCAAATTTCTGCTAATGGAAACAACACAGTCATTTCCGGGATTTTAAACGATTTAGCTTATCAAACTACTTTTGGTGCCGATTTAAAAGTTGTCAGTTCGAGGTTGAGCAACCAAAAATCTTCGCAAAAACTGGATGTAAACAACAGTAGTTTTATCCAGGCTGATAACCGTATTTTGCCTTCGGTTATTGCAATCAGTTCTGCGGCTGGCCAAAACAGTTTTAAGGCTGATCTGCATTATATCAAAACAGATTTTGACCAAGCAATTGATGCGCCGTTTAAAGAACCGAAAAATTATACTTTGATCAATTAAAAAACAGCCTCAAAGCATTTATGCCGTTTAAAAAAATTGTACTGCTTTTGTTTTTTGTGGTATTTACTGTACAAGGTTTTGCACAAAGCAGTTCCGAACTAAAACGCCGGAGGGATAAAATTACCGCTGAACTGGATAAGCTGAACGATGAGTACGACAGGATTTCGCGCGATAAAAGGACTTCGTTAAAGCAACTGAGTTTGTTGAAAGCACAGATTGATTTACGGGAAGAAAAAATTAAAACGGCCAATTCTGAAATAAGATTGCTTGACCACCAAATCTCTGACAACAGTAATAACGTACGTAGTTTGCAATCGCAGTTAGACCAGCTAAAAAAAGAGTATGCCGCGATGGTTTTGTTTGCTTTTCGAAACCAAAGTTCTTATAACAAGTTGATGTTCATTTTTGCAGCAAACGATTTTAACCAGGCTTACAAAAGGTTAAAATATATGCAGCAATTTGGTGATTACCGGCAGCGGCAGGCTAATTATATCCAGGGGACGCAAAAAGAACTGCACATAAAAATAGTGGAGCTTGACCACAATAAGCAGGAAAAGCACAATATTTTGCTCGACCAGGAAAAGGAAAAAGAAAAATTAGGCAAACAAAAAGAAAACGAGGCGCAGGTAGTAAATACTTTGAGCCAGCAGGAAAAGCGGACGAAGAAGGAAATGGCGCAGCAAAACAAACTGTTGAGCCAGATTAAAAGGTCAATTGGTGCAGCTATCCGCAGGGAAATTGAAGAAGAAAAACGAAAAGCAGCTGAAGAAGCACGGATTGCAGCGGCAAAAGCCAGGGTTGAAAACAAACCAAATGCGGTAGCAAAACCAGTTTTAAAAGGAACAGATGTGTTGTCGGCAACACCGGAAGCGGCAAAAATGTCAAACGATTTTTTGGGAAACCGTGGACGTTTGCCTTGGCCGGTTGCCAATGGTGCGATTGTTGCACGTTTTGGAATAACTTTTATACAAGGTATCAAAACCGACAATACTGGCGTTGATATTAAAACAAACCCGGGAGCCTCGGTTAGGTCGGTTTTTTCGGGAGAAGTGAGCAAGGTGGAAAATGTGGATGGTTCGTATTTAGTGGTAATCAGGCACGGCGAGTATTTTACGGCTTATATGAATTTAAGATCGGCCAGTGTTTCAAAAGGGCAGAAAGTAAGTTTGAAACAAAATATTGGCGCGGCAGGTGTTGACCCGGAAAGCGGGGACACGCAAGTGCATTTTGAATTGTGGAAAGGCTTTACGCCGCAAAACCCGCAAAGCTGGATTGCAGATAATTAACACAGTGTTGTTATATTAATTATTGTTTATATTTGTTCATTAAAAAATAACGGTTATGTTAAGTTCAATGTATTTGTTTTTGAATATCGGTACGCCAGAATTGATCCTGATCCTGGGTGTTGCCCTGCTTCTTTTTGGCGGTAATAAATTGCCGGAACTGGCGCGCGGCTTGGGAAAAGGGATCCGTGAGTTTAAAGAAGCTTCAGATGGGGTAAAAAGGGAAATCCATAACCAGATCAACAGTTTTGACGAGGTAAAGATCAACCACGACACACCGGTTTCCAACACCACTTCAACTACTGTTACTGATGTTGCCCCGCTTGACCAGCCTGAAATTACGCCGCATCAAACTTATCCTTCAGAAAACCATCCGCATTCAACTTCTACCGAAATTAAATAATCAAGTTTTTAACCATTAAATCATAAATATCATGGGTGGATTAGGTGCACCAGAAATCATTTTAATATTAGCAGTAGTTTTATTGTTGTTCGGCGGAAAAAAAATCCCTGAACTGATGAAAGGCTTGGGTAAAGGCGTGAAAGAGTTTAAAGACGCTTCCAACGAACCAACATCCACCACAACTACCACTAACCCTTCTGCAACAACAACGACTGCAGAACGCAGGGACGAAAAAACTACATTGTAGTTAATTTTTTCGTTACCAAAACTTATAATTTTAGCATAAGCGTAAGCTGTGTATTAACTTACTGTAAATAAGCTTCGGTTTATTTACAGTAAGTTTTTTTATATTGGCAGCCTTATGAAATTTTATTCTTCCCTAAAAGAAGTTCAGGAGGATTTAAGCAGCGGCCAAACCTCGGTTGTTGCTTTGGTTCAATACTATCTGGACAGAATAAACCAGCATCAGGATTTAAACGCTTTTAACGAAGTTTTTGCTGAGGAAGCTTTGCGCGATGCTTCTTTTATCGACCAAAAATTAGCGAACAAAACCGCTGGCCGCCTGGCTGGAATGGTGATTTGCATCAAAGATAATATTTGCTACAAAGGCCATCAGGTTACCGCTTCTTCGCGAATTTTAGAAGGATTTAAGTCCGTTTTTTCGGCAACTGTTTTAGAAAGGTTATTGGCCGAAGATGCAATCATTATTGGCCGATGTAACTGCGATGAGTTTGCGATGGGCGGCTCAAACGAAACTTCCTACTATGGGCCGGTCAAAAATTTTAGGGATGTAAAAAGAGTATCCGGCGGCTCATCGGGCGGCGCGGCCGTGGCTGTTCAAGCTGATTTGTGTTTGGCCGCTTTGGGTACAGATACCGGCGGTTCCGTTCGGCAGCCGGCTTCTTTTTGCGGCGTTATCGGTTTAAAACCAACTTACGGCCGTGTTTCGCGGCACGGCATTATTGCCTACGCTTCTTCTTTTGACCAGGTGGGGCCGATTACACGTTCCGTTTCTGATGCTGCTTTGTTGATGGAAATTATGGCCGGAAACGATGATTACGACAGTACGGCTGCCTTAAACCCGGTTCCCAAATATACCCAACACTTAAAAAGTACCGGTAAAAGAAGCATTGCCTATATTCAGGAAATTTTGGAAAGTGAAGGTGTGGAGCAGGAAATCAAAGACCTGATGAGCCAGAAAATTGCACAGCTAAAAGCCGATGGCCACAGGGTTGAGCCTGTTTCTTTTGAGTATCTGAGTTACGTAGTCCCAACTTATTATGTGTTGACTACAGCCGAAGCTTCTTCCAACCTTTCCCGTTATGATGGTGTGCATTTTGGTTACCGCAGCCCAAATGCAACGGATACAGAAACAACTTACACCAAAACACGGACGGAAGGTTTTGGCGAAGAAGTGAAACGCCGCATCATGCTCGGCACTTTTGTGCTAAGTTCGGGCTATTATGATGCTTATTATGCCAAAGCGCAGAAAGTGAGGCGTTTAATCAAAGAAAAAACTGAAGAAATTTTAAGTCATTACGATTTTATCCTTACGCCGACCACACCAATGGCCGCTTTCCATATCGGCGAAATTGTAAAAGATCCCATCGTAATGTACCTGGAAGATATTTTTACCGTTCAGGCATCTTTGGCCGGGATTCCCGCAATTTCTTTGCCTGTAGGCAACAATGCCCATAATTTGCCGTTAGGTTTGCAGTTGCTTGCCCCGGCTTTTGCTGAAGACAAGTTGTTGGAATTTTCGGAATATTTTTTAAAACTTGCATCGGCATAAAAGCCTTCGCAACCTAATTATTTTTGAATGAAGAAATTTATAGTGATTACGTATTGTTTATTGATCGCTGGTTTTACCCAGGCACAACGCAAAAAAACTGCATTACAGCAAACCAACTTACCGCAAAGAGATACAACTATAAATTTAAAAGTTAAACAGGTAATCAACCTAACTTCTATTACCCGGGCTACAAAAACTATTCCAACTATTCTGCGCAGCGATACTTTGGTGCCTGTTCCGGTTGTTGATGAACTTTTGATGACCTCTTACCAAAACATGGTGTACAAACACCGTCTGGATTCTATACAAAAAAAGATTCCTCTGGACTATAATGAGTACGTTCAAAGCTACATTGATATTTACACGGCGCAACGGCGAAAAGCTTCTATGTCTAAAATTATCGGCTTGGCCAAATACTACTTCCCGATTTACGAAAAGGCTTTCCGCGATGCCAATATGCCCGAAGAACTTAAATTTTTGTCGGTTGTAGAATCCGCTTTGAACCCCAACGCCGTTTCCAGGGTTGGCGCAACCGGCCCGTGGCAGTTTATGTTTGCAACAGCACGTTTGTACGGTTTAAAAATGGATAACTACGTAGATGAACGTAAAGACCCAATCCAGGCCAGTTATGCAACCGCCAAATATTTGCGGGATGCTTACAATGATTTTGGCGACTGGCTGCTGGCCATTGCTTCTTACAATTGCGGAAAAGGAAATGTGGTGCGTGCCATGCAACGTTCCGGCGGAAACGATTTTTGGTCAATCAGAAATTATCTTCCTGCCGAAACCCGCGGTTATGTTCCGGCTTTTATTGCCATCGCTTATGTGATGAATTTTTATGGCAAGCACCAAATCATTCCCGAAGAATGTAATTTTTCGATTAAAACGGATTCGGTATTGGTTAACAAGTTTGTTTCGCTGGGCAATCTATCCAAAGCCTTAAACATCGAGCTTTCGGAAATGGCCATCCTCAATCCATCTTACAAAAAACGCATTGTAAACGGTACGGCCGCTAAACCGAAACGTTTGATTATCCCCAAAACTTCAACTTCTGATTTCGGTAATGTTTATGCTGCGCTGAATGATTTGGACGATGATGTAAAACCAACTTTTGCTTCCAATCCGGAGGACGCAACAGATGCCGTCAGCATAAAATACCACCGGATTAGACGTGGCGAAACGTTATCATCCATTGCCAACCATTACGGTGTGGAAGTGCAGGATTTAAAAGTTTGGAACCATTTGCACCGCCGCGGGATTGTGCCCGGCCAAAAATTGCTGGTAAAAGAAGCATCGGGCAATGAAGTTGCTTCTCCAGAAAAAAAATCAATAAAAAGTTACTATACTTACAAGGTTAGAAGGGGCGATACTTTGAACGTGATTGCTGATAAATACGATGCTTCGGTTGAAAGCATTAAATCATTAAACACGCTGAGGAGCAACCGCTTGCATACCGGCATGACGCTTAGGATTAACCGCAGTTAATTTTCAGAACCAAAGCCTGTCAAAAAGTCCCGGTACTTCTTTTACCGGGACTTTTTTTACCTGTAAAAATTCATAAACCTAAAAAACGATGAGTAAAAGAAGCAAGGTAGATAACCGTAAACAGGATGCGCTGGATTACCATTCTTCGGGCAGGCCGGGAAAAATCCAGGTGATTCCAACCAAACCTACGCAATCCCAGCGCGACCTTTCTCTGGCTTATTCGCCCGGCGTGGCCGAACCTTGTTTGCGCATTGCCGAAAACCAGGAAGATGCTTATAAATACACGGCCAAAGGCAATTTGGTGGCCGTCATCAGCAACGGTACGGCAGTATTGGGTTTGGGCGATATTGGCCCGGCGGCCAGCAAACCGGTGATGGAAGGCAAAGGCTTGCTGTTTAAGATTTTTGCAGATATTGATGTGTTCGACCTGGAACTAAATACTAAAAATGTTGATGAATTTGTACAAATTGTAAAAGCGCTCGAACCAACTTTTGGCGGTGTAAACCTCGAAGACATTGCGGCACCGCTGTGTTTTGAAATTGAGCGGCGGCTGAAAGAGGAAATGAAAATCCCGGTGATGCACGACGACCAGCACGGAACGGCCATTATTTCTGGTGCCGCGTTGATGAATGCCGTTGAAATTCAGCATAAAAAATTGGACGAAATTAAAATGGTGATCAATGGCGCCGGTGCGGCGGCTATTTCCTGTTCAAAATTGTACCTCGCCATCGGTGTAAAAAAAGAAAATTTGGTGATGTTTGACAAAGACGGTTTGCTGCACCACGGCCGCACCGATTTGGACGACATCCGCAAACAGTTTTTCACCGACAGAACCGATGTGAAAACTTTGGCCGATGCCATGAAAGGTGCCGATGTGTTTATCGGATTATCCGCAGGAAACGTAGTTACGCCGGAAATGCTGCTGACAATGGCCGAAAACCCGATTGTTTTTGCGATGGCCAATCCGGTTCCTGAGATTTCTTATGAACTGGCTACCGAAACCCGCAAAGATTTGATTATGGCAACCGGACGTTCTGATTATCCAAACCAAGTAAACAACGTGTTGGGTTTTCCTTATATTTTTAGAGGTGCCCTGGATGTCCGTGCAACCGGCATCAACGAAGAAATGAAACTGGCAGCCGTAAAAGCGATTGCCGAACTGGCCAAAATGCCGGTTCCTGAAGAAGTGAACTTAGCTTACAATGCCCGTAATTTTAAGTTTGGCAAAGATTATATCATCCCCAAACCGGTTGATTCCAGGCTCATCACTACCGTTTCTACAGCCGTGGCCAAAGCGGCCATGGATTCGGGCATTGCCGGCAAACATATTTTGGATTGGGATGCTTACCACGAAGAACTCATTAGCCGTTTAGGTAAAGAAGACAAGTTGATGCGCAGTATTTCGGGCAAAGCTAAGTTGGAACCGAAGCGCGTGGTTTTTGCCGAAGCAGATAATTACAAGATTTTAAAATCGGCACAAATAGTCCGCGATGAAGGTATTGCCACGCCAATTTTGCTGGGCAATAAAGAAAAAATCAGGGAAATTATGCTGGCCAATGACTTGGATTTGGAAGGCGTGGAAATTATCAACCCGCAATTGACTTCAGAAAAATCCGAAAAGTACGCCAACTTCCTGTTCAAGAAACGCCAACGCCGCGGCATTACTTTGTTTGATGCCCGAAAAATGATGCTCAACCGAAATTATTACGGTGCTTCCATGGTTCAGTTTGGCGATGCCGATGTTTTGATCTCGGGCCTGACCCGAAACTATGCGGCAACGGTGAAACCGGCTTTGCAAGTCATCGGCACAGAACCCGGCGTAAAAATAGTGGCCGGCATGTACATGATGATTACCAAACGCGGCCCGGTGTTTTTTGGCGATACTACGGTAAACGTCAACCCGGACGCACAGCAATTGGTGGATATTACGGTGCTGATTGAGCGGTCTGTCCGTCAGTTTGTAAAGCCGCGTGTGGCCATGCTTTCTTACTCCAACTTTGGTTCAAACGAAGGCATTGTTCCCGAAAAAACACGGGAAGCAGTACGCCTTCTGCACGAGCAATATCCGGAAATGGTGGTTGACGGCGAGATGCAGGCCAACTTTGCCATGAACCCAACTTTGCTGAAAGACAACTATGGTTTTTCGAGTTTAAACGGTGCGCCGGCAAATACGCTGATCTTTCCAAACCTCGAATCGGGCAATATTGCTTACAAGCTGTTGCAAGAAATTGGCGGTGCCGAAGCGGTTGGCCCGATTTTGCTGGGCATGAACAAACCAGTGCATGTGTTGCAGTTGGGTAGTTCGGTACGCGAAATTGTAAACGTAGTTACCATTGCCGTTGTGGACGCACAAACCAAAGCCGCGCAACACTGATTTTTTACCGGTAAAAACAGTATCAGCTTTTCTGCTTCCTGAAAAAATAGTTAGGGCTTGTTTAAAAATCAACACAATAAAAAACCAATGCTTCTTTTAGCCCATAAAAATTGGTGGTTAGATCAACTTAACCACTTACTGATTTTTAGTTGATAAAAGAAGCATGGGCTGTCATCCTGAACTGGTTTCAAAGTCCCTCAAAAACAAAATAACAAGCCAGCTATATGGGATGCCGAAACAAGCCCAACATGACAAAAGCGCAACACACCAATTTTTAGGTGGTAAAAGAAGCATCGAAAATATTATCAGCAAAATTTAAAAAAGCAATTAATAGATGTACGATTATATCCAGGGAAAACTGGCGTTTAAATGCCCGGCCTACGTGGTGATTGATGCCTGCGGCGTGGGCTATCATATCAATATTTCCCTTCATACTTATGCTGCACTTTCGGTAAACGAAAATAACTGTAAACTCTTTACCTGGCTTCACGTAAAAGAAGACGCACATACGCTGTACGGTTTTGCAGATGAAGGCGAAAGAAGGCTGTTTTTGCACCTGATATCCGTATCAGGGATTGGTGCCGCCACTGGCCGAATGATGCTTTCTTCCATCACACCTGCAGAAATACAGCAGGCCATCATCAAAGGCGATGTGCCTTTGATACAGCGGATTAAGGGAATAGGGCCGAAATCTGCACAAAGGATAATTTTGGAGCTGCAGGACAAGTTACGAAAAGAAGGGCCAGATTCTTTGATAACCGTTCCGGTAAGCCATACTGTTAAAGAGGAAGCTTTGTCTGCGTTGGTGATGCTGGGTTTCGCAAAAAATGCAGCCGAAAAAGTAATCGACCAGGTTGTTAAAAAAGAAGAAGAAAATTTAACAGTAGAAAAATTGATAAAATTTGCTTTGAAAAACTTATAATTACTACTTTTTTGCTTGCAGGGTGAAAATATTTACCAGAACGATGTTGTGCGGAGTGTGTTATGTTATGGCCTTTGGTTGTAACATAAAAGTTTATGGGCAGCAGGCCCAGGTGGGTTCGGGTAAAAACGATACGGTCAAAGTTAAATCGCCGGTTGTGGATAAGCAATCCAGGAACAACCAGTTGCGGCAAGGTTATTTGCTTCCGGATCCGCCAAATTTAATTAAATCGGTAGAATACGACCCGGCAACAAACCGCTACATTTTAACAGAACGTGTGGGCAATTACAATTACCGGCCGCCGCGTTACCTCACTTATTCTGAGTACCTTCGTTTAAAACAAAGCGGCGAAATCAAGGAAAACTGGAAGCATTTGTCCGATCAGTACGCCAAAGATTCGCAGCAGCCCGGTTTTATCCCGCAAATCAAAATCAGAAGCAAAACTTTTGAACAGATTTTTGGCAGCCCGAATATTGATATCCGTCCGCAAGGCTCGGCAGAAGTAATTTTTGCGGGGCAATTGAACAAAAATGAAAACCCCCTTTTTAACACACGCCAGCGTAACCAGGGAAGTTTTAATTTTGATCAGCGTATCCAAATGAACGTTACCGGTACAATTGGCGATAAATTAAAGATCTCAACCAATTACAATACCGAAGCACAGTTTCAGTTTGAAAACCAGATCAAGCTGGACTATACCGGAAAGCCGGACGAGATTATCCAGAAAATAGAAGCCGGAACAGTAAGTATGCCTTTGCCTACTTCGCTCATCAGCGGAAGCCAGGCTTTATTTGGTGTAAAAACGAAATTGCAATTTGGCAAGTTAGGCGTAACCAGTATTTTCTCGCAGCAGCAATCGCAAAGCAGGCAAATCACCATTTCAAACGGTTCGCAGCAAGGTGCCTTTAACCTTTCGCCCGCTGATTATGAAGCCAACCGGCATTATTTTCTGTCGCAATATTTTCGCAACAACTACAACCGTGCGCTGGCCAATATCCCGATCATCAGTTCGAACGTTAACATCACCAAAATTGAGGTTTGGGTAACCAACCGGAGCAACAACACCAAAGATTCAAGGGATATTTTGGGTTTTTTGGATTTGGGCGAGTACAATCCCTACAATACTTCTTTGGTTCGCGGCGGG
Organism: uncultured Sphingobacteriaceae bacterium; assembly: GCA_964244955.1. Classification (GTDB taxonomy): domain Bacteria; phylum Bacteroidota; class Bacteroidia; order Sphingobacteriales; family Sphingobacteriaceae; genus Mucilaginibacter_A. The sequence continues at coordinate 23,139 of CAXTKQ010000051.1, forward strand.
CCGGGTTTTTCTGCTTTGCCGGCCGGTTTTCAAGGCCCGGGTTTTACGCAGCAATCCAACAACTTATTGCAAAACCTGCCTGCCAATGCCCGCTTAACCAACTCGAATGATGTGGCCAATTACTTTCAGTCAACCGGCAGAAATGATAATTACGGGAAGTTGACTTATGCCCGAAAACTATCTGATAAGGAGTTTGTGCTGCATCCGCAGTTAGGTTACATCTCCTTAAATTATCCTTTAAACAACGATGAAGTGCTGGCCGTTGCTTACCGTTATACTTACAACGGAACTGAATATCAGGTGGGAGAGTTCTCAACTGATATCCCGGTTGACCCAAATACGCCAAAAGTATTGTACACCAAGTTGCTCAAAAATGAGCTGCTAAAAACAGCATTGCCAACTTGGGATTTGATGATGAAGAACATCTATACGTTGGGCGCTTACCAAATCAGTCCGAATGATTTTAAGTTGACGATTGCGCGTTTAGACGATAAATCGAACATTGAAAAACCAATTATGGGCGAAGGGCAGCGAACAGCCGGTAAACTTTGGCTGCAATTAACCGGCCTGGACAATTTAAACCAGCAAAGTGCCAAACAGCCGGATGGATATTTTGATTTTTTGGAAGGGATTACGATAGATTCGCAAAACGGCCGCATTACGTTTCCGGTGGTTGAGCCTTTCGGTTCTGATCTGGCTAAACAGTTTAACCCGGCAACAGAGCAGGATTTGATCAACCGCTACGTTTACCAACCGCTTTATGATTCTACCAAAACCATTGCCCAGCAGTTTTTTCCGCAGCTAAACCGTTATGTTATCCGCGGAACGTATTCTTCCCAGTCCGGTTCCGAGTTTCAGTTAAATGCGATCAATATTCCGCAAGGTTCTGTGGTGGTTACGGCCGGTACTTTGCGTTTGACCGAAGGTTCAGATTACACGGTTGATTACAACATCGGCCGGATCAGGATCATCAACCAGGCTTTGCTTACTTCCGGCCAGCCGATTAATATTAAGTTAGAAAGCAACGAGTTGTACGGCATCCAGCAAAAATCATTATACGGTTCCAGGTTTGATTATAAGTTGAACAACAAACTGAACTTGGGCGCCACCGTTATGCACTTAACCGAGCAGCCCATTACACAAAAAGTAAGTATTGGTGATGAATCCATCTCCAACACCATTTACGGTTTTGACGGAACGTACAGTTCCTCTTCCAGGTTGTTGACGCGATTGGTAGACAAGCTGCCTTTTATCTCTACCAAAGCACCTTCAACCGTAAATTTTAGCGGCGAGTTTGCCCAATTGTTGCCCGGCCATCCGGCCGCATTAAACTTTGCCGGTTCAAACGGAACCGCTTATTTAGATGATTTTGAAAACAGCAGTTCTTTGATTGATATAAAAAGTGCGATCAACTGGCAGCTTTCGGGTACGCCGCAATTGTTCTCGGAATCGCAGTTGGATAATGATCTTTCTTACGGATACAACCGCGCGCGTTTGGCTTTTTACAACATAGACCCAATCTTTTATAACCGCAGCAATTCCCAGGCCCCGGCTTTGCCCGATTCGCGGAACGAACTTTCCAACCATTATGTGCGCGAAGTTTTAGAACAAGAAGTTTTCCCCTATAAACAAAGCACGACCGGCCAGCCTTTAAGTTTGCCTACGTTGGATCTGGCTTTTTATCCGAAAGTGCGCGGCCCATATAACTTTACCACCAGCGGCATCAATGCAGATGGTACTTTGCAAAACCCGCAAAGCCGCTGGGGTGGTATCTTCCGCAGGATGGACAGCAACGATTTTGAATCGTTGAATGTGCAGTACATCGAGTTTTGGGTTTTAGATCCGTTTATTTATAAACCGGCCTCTCCCGGCGGCGACCTCTATTTTAACCTCGGCAGTATCTCTGAAGATATATTAAAAGACGGGCGCAAAAGCCTGGAAAATGGTTTGCCGGCAGATGGCGATACATCCAAAGTAAACCAAACCGTTTGGGGCCGCGTGCCTAAACTACAGCCTGTGGTACAATCTTTTGATAATAATGCTTCGGCCCGGACTTTACAGGATGTTGGTTTGGATGGATTAGGC
>CAXTKQ010000052.1:0-25211 GCA_964244955.1 uncultured Sphingobacteriaceae bacterium
GGTTTAATTACTCTTTAAAAAGCCAGAAACCCGAATCGTTGACGTGCGAAAAAGCCAGACTTCCGGCACCAACAGCAAGCACCATCAGGTTTGGGTTGGTGTGCGAAGCAACCATAACCGGTAAAATAATGCCAACCGTAGTTAAGCCCGCAACCGTTGCCGAACCTACACAAATGCGGATGATGGCGGCGATCAGCCAGCCTAAAACCAGCGGCTGCATGTGCAGGTTTTGTAAAAGTGAGGCAGATTGCGCGTTTACGCCCGTATCGGTCAAAACCTGTTTCAGCGCGCCCGAACCGGCAATAATGAGCAGGATAGAAGCAATATCTTTTACGGCATCTACATAAAAACCCATCACTTGCGGCATGTTTTTGCCCTGAAAAATCCCCAACGAAAATGTGGCATAAGTAATGGCAACCATTAGCACGATGGAAGGCGCGGCCAACAGAGCAATAAGCGGATGCAACGGCGAACCGACCGGAAAAGCAAACGAAGCAACTGTCGTGGCCATCAATAAAAGTACTGGTAAAACGGCGGTAAAAAAACTGTTGAACGTGCCGGGAAGTTTTTCTTCGGGCAATTCTTCGGCTACAAAAGATTTCAACGGCTGCGAAGGCATGTTTTTTAATGTACTCGAAAAAACCGGACCGGCAATAATGATAGCAGGAACAGCCAGCAAAATCCCGTAAAACAAAGTTAAACCCATGTTGGCATGAAACTGCGTAACCAAAGCGGAAGGCGAAGGGTGCGGCGGTAGAAAACCATGCGTAACCGAAAGTGCGGCCAGCATGGGCAAACCGATGGCGACTGCGGGCAATTTGTATTTGTAAACGACGGAGAAAATCAGCGGCACCATCAGCACAAAACCGATCCCGTAAAAAAGCGGGATGCCGATGATAAAACCAATCGTCATCATCGCCCACTGGATGTTTTTTTTGCCGGCAGCATTTACGATGACGGCCGCAATGCGCTGGGCGGCACCGCTAATAGCAACCAATTTGCCAAACATTGCACCCAACGTAATCAGGATAACCAGTGAAGACAAAATATCGCCAATGCCTTTTTCGATCGAGCCGGCAATTTTATCCAGCGGAAGGCCGAGCAACAAGCCTGCCACCAGCGAGATCAGCAAAAAAGCCAAAAACGGGTGCACTTTAGCTGCGCTGATGAGTAAAATTAAACCTGCAATACAGCCGATGATGATCAAAAAAGTCATTTGCCCGAAATTAATTTACCGTAAATTCATCTGTTAAAAGCCAGGCTTTTCCACCGGCACCATATTCTCCCTGCGGGATAAGCCCTTTGTTTTCTGCTTTGATTTTGATGTATCGGGCTTTTACCGGCATAAAAACAGCATGAACGGTATTGATGCCGTTTGCCGGAAAACTTTGCTGCCGGTAAACTTCGCGAAAGGTAACACCATTGGCAGAGATTTCAAAAGTCAGCAGTTTGGGCTCCCACATTTTTTGCCAGTGATATTTTAAAATATGTGTGCCGATTTCAGAAATTTGTTGGACAGATTCCAAATCAATCACTGCTTCCAAATCTTCTCCTGCAAAACCACACCACTGGTTATCATTGTAGCGGTTGCTTCCGCTCAAACCATTTACCAAAACATTGTTGTTGCCGGGGTTAAAATTTCCCTGCGGGGAATACTTCAAACTTACTTTTTGGCCGGTGGCTTTGCTGATATTGAAACTTTGCGCAAAAACTCGTTCGGTTAGTTTTCCATTGCTAAAAAAAGCTGCTTTTAACGTTTTAGATTTGGAAATTGAAACTGGGTTTTTGTAAGCGATACTGTTTTTATCGGGTATTTTTCCGTTTGTGGTGTAGCGGATTTCGGCGTTTGGTTTTGTGCTTTTCAAACTTACCAAAACGCTGTTTTTTTCTACCGAAACCGTGTCTGTTATTTCATCAAAAACTTCGGCTTCATTTATTTTTAGTTGTTTAATAAGATCTTTTTGCGAACGTAATCTACTTAAAAAACCAGCATAATTCCGGTTGGCTTTGCTGCTCCAGGCAATTTCGGCCAAAGCAAAAACCCGCGGAAAAATCATGTATTCGGTCTTTTCTTCGCTGGTTAAATATTCACTCCAAACATTGGCCTGCACGCCTTTTATATACTTGGTTTCTTCCGGTTTTAAAACAGCCGGAACAGGTTCGTAACCATAAACTTTGCTTAAAGGCGTGTAGCCACCGGCAGCAACTGGTTCATTTCGGTTAAGTGATTGGAAATAATCCAGGTACACAAATTTTTCGGGCGTCATCACCACTTCGTGCTGTAAACGGGCGGCCGCAATCCCGCCTTCTTCGCCGCGCCAGCTCATTACCGTTGCATCCGGCGTTAAGCCGCCTTCCAAAATTTCGTCCCAGCCAATTACCTTTTTGTTTTTGCTTTTGAGGTATTTTTCAATCCGGCCCATAAAATAAGTTTGCAGTTGCTGCTCGTCTTTCAAATGTTCATCGGCGATGCGTTTCTGGCATTTCGGGCAGGTTTTCCATTTCGTTTTCGGGCATTCATCACCGCCGATATGGATATAATTTGAAGGAAAAAGCGGGATGATTTCATCCAAAACATTTTCTAAAAAATGGAAAGTTTCCTCGTTCCCGGCGCAATAAACATCATCAAAAACGCCCCAAAAAGTAGCAGTTTGATACGGGCCGCCGGTACAGCCCAAAGCCGGATAAGCCGCCAAAGCAGCCAACGCATGGCCCGGCATTTCAATTTCGGGGATGCTGATGTGCCTTTCCGCAGCAAATTTCACGATGTCTTTTACTTCTTCCTGCGAGTAAAAACCGCCGTAGCGCTGGCCATCAAAACGGTGCGGCATTTCTTTTTTGTGGCCGATCAAAGTTTCGTTCCGGTAAGCAGCAACCGCCTGCAATCTTGGATATTTTTTGATCTCGATGCGCCAGCCCTGATCATCCGTTAAATGCCAGTGAAACGTGTTGATCTTGTAAAAAGCCAAAACATTGATCCATTTTTTAATGGCCGAAACCGGGAAAAGATGGCGGCTTACATCCAGTTCCATCCCGCGGTAACCAAACCTTGGATAATCAGTTATTTTACAATTGTTGATGCTGTAATTTCCAGGTTTATCGTGAGAAATTAATTGCAGCAAAGTTTGCGTTCCGTAGAAAACGCCAGCATCATCGTGCCCGATTATTTTGATCTGGTTTTGGCCAATGCGCAATTGATAGCCTTCTTTCTGCGGCACCAAAACCGAATCTATTGTCAAGGCAATACTGTTTTTACCACTACTTTTTTGGTGTGTAAAAACAGTATGCGCGAAAGAAAAAACAGCTTGTTTAAAAATCGAAATGGTGGCAGCATTTATCGCAGGCGCAGCGTTTAGAGCGGTGGCATTGTTAAATTTGAAGCTTCCTTTTTGCAGTTCGTATTGAACCGGTTTCGGGATTATGGACGCTTCTTTTAACACTGGTTTTTGTTGTGCAAAAGAAGCATCCGCCATAAAAAACGCAATGATAAAAATTGAAACCAACGGTTTTGGAAAGCGGTAAAACAAGCGGTTGAAAGAGCGGTTGAAATCCATTTGGCTGCAACTTAATTATTTCTTTTGAAATTTGGGGTTCTAAAATATACATCCGTTTAATCAGTTAACATTATATTCCGTTTTCACCTTTTTTAACTTCGGCCGATAAAAGTAAATTTGCCGCACCAAAAATTTAAAAATGACGAGGTTACAACATCTCATAGCTTTATTGCTCTTTTCGGCCCTGTTCTTTTCAAGTTGCAAAAAAGCAAAAGTAGCCGGGATGAGCGAGACGGAAATATTGCATCAAAATGAAGACCAGTTGACCAAGCTCATCATTTACGATGTGTTTACGCCACCGGTTGCCTGCCGTATTTATGCGTATGCTTCGCTGGCTTCCTACGAGGCTTTGCGCCATCAAAACCCAAAATACGTTTCGCTGACCAAACAATTGAATGGTTTTGAGACAATGCCCGAACCGCAAAAAGGCAAAAAATATAATTATACGCTGGCTGCTACCAAAGCTTTTTTTACAGTGGTGCGCAAGGTTACTTTTTCGGTGGATTCGCTTAAAAACTACGAAGGCCGCGTGTATGCTTCTTTTAAAGATCAGATGGACGATTCTACTTATGCACGTTCTGTAGCTTATGGCGAACAAGTGGCCAAAGTGGTTTTGAAACGTGCCAACGCCGATAATTATTTGCAAACACGCGGCAAGCCAAAGTTTTTGGGCAGCAACGATCCCGGAAAATGGCACCCAACGCCACCGGATTATTTAGACGGCGTAGAATATTGCTGGGGAACAATGCGCACTTTTGTGCTTGACAATTCGGAGCAGTTTGCGCCCCCGCCGCCGCCCAAATTCAGTACCGATAAAAACAGTACCTACTTTAAACAAAACCTGGACGTTTACAACCAAACCAAAAATTTAACGCAGGACCAAAAAGATATTGCCACGTATTGGGACGATAACCCCTTTGTGCTGCAGCATTCCGGCCACATGATGTTTGCCAACAAAAAAATCACGCCCGGCGGCCATTGGATTGGCATAACCGAAATTGCCTGCAAAAAAACACATGCCGATGTGGTAAAAACGGCCCAGGCTTATGCGCTAACTTCGGTTGCCATGTTTGATGCTTTTACGTGTTGCTGGCAGGAAAAATACAAAAGTGCCTACATCCGTCCGGTTACCGTAATTAATGATAAGATTGACCGCTCCTGGGAACCCATGCTGCAAACGCCGCCTTTCCCCGAATACCCAAGCGGGCACAGCACCATTACGCGCTCTGCAGCCGTAATGTTGACGCGTTTGTTTGGCGATAATTTCAATTTCCAGGACACCAGCGATTTGAAATACATCGGCATGAAACGGAACTTTAAATCCTTTGTACAAGCTGCAGACGAAGCTTCGATCAGCCGGTTTTACGGCGGCATCCATTACCGCAACAGTGTGGAAGTTGGCGCAGAACAAGGCAAAAAAGTAAGCGAGTACATGCTGGGCAAACTGAAACTGGAGCAGTAATTAAACCTCAATTTCGGCCAATGCTTCTTTTACCACTACTTTTTAGGTAAGCCATATTTTTTTTGGCTGAAAATTTTTCATTTACGGGAAGAAGCTGCTGTTGCTACATTTATTTTTTGCCTGAGGTAGCCGATCTGCCCTTGTAAATCTGTCCCTTCTATGATTATGGTGTAGCTTGCAGGCTTGTCGGCACTGTAAAAGGAGAGTGATGCTTTGCCTTCGGCATCGGTTGTTACATTTGGTTCCCAGTGGATGGTCGAGCGCAGGTCAGTCCCCATGGCAATGTTTCTGTTGTTTGCATTGTATTTGGGGCGGTAAAACTCTTTGTAAAGGGCAAAAGGCAAAGTTTTGTACAGGTAAGTACTTGGTGTATGCCTTAAAAAAGCACCATTACCCGAATAAGTAGTGATTTCCAGGAATATGGGGGTAGATCTTTCACCAAAAATGTTTAACTTATGTATAAAATCAGGATCATATGCCAACGCATATTTTACAGTTGACATGATTTCAATGCCTTTAATGTCTTCGGCAATAAGATAGTCCATATAATCACTTGAATGAAGCTGTAAACTTTGAATGTCAACCCCATCTATGATCAGGGCAACAACGTGATTAAACAAGTAATAATTTGGTTTGAAGCCTCCTGGCCCTTTATAAAAGCTGGGAAATCGTTGCAGCAGCAGTTCGGATAACGTTCTTTTACCTGCCTTATCCATATCCTTTTGGTCAAGAATATAATCAGCACCGCCAGGGCCGTTCAGGTTCTTAGAACCGGGAATGATTTTTTTAGCCCTAATGGTTACTTCCTTCAGTTGGTGCCCGCCTACTAAAAGGTTATCCATTGCCTTTAACTGTGCTATTTTTGTATTTGTGTTTTTCAGTAATACCGTATCACTGTTTACATACCACGGTGCTGGCCGTTCGTTTGCCAGTAAAAATACCGGTGGGATAAATTCATTTACAGAGATATTCAGGCTGCCGCTTTTGCCACGTTTATTCCTGACCTGCAAGTTAAAAGTAGCTGTATCTATAGGGAATAGGTTCTTAAAAACAAAGTGGCCGTCCTTATTTGTAATCGTATCTCTTATGATTGCCGTTTTAATGGAAAATAATACCACATCCGCTCCTGCTACTGGTTTATTCAAAAAGTTACCTACCCGGCCCTGTACCACAAACTCTTTTTCGGCCGGGTAGGCAATTGGTGTTTTAACGGGGCCAAAAACCTCCTTCCAACTGTACCCAACCCAGCCTTGCGTGAGCATCAGGTTGTCCAGTTCTTCGGCCTTGCCGCCTTCAAAGTAATGGCCCGGCCCTTCGATGTTGCCTTTCAAGTCAGAAGTAAGCAACAGGTTGTTCAATATATTGGTCCCTGTGCTGTCTGTCCTTACCTGCCCGTCGTCCGTTACCGCTAAGGAAAAACTGCCCTGCACGGGATGGCCGTCTTTGTCCTTTACCTCGATGGCCAGGGCAATGCTGTCGCGGGTCGTATAGCTTGATTTATTTGTACTGACACTAATTTTTAGTTCGTCATGGTGGCCAATAAACACCTGCCGCTCGTTCAGCGGCCGGTGGCCTTGGTCCAACAAGGTGAACCTGGCGATGCCCGTTGGGAAAAGCGAGCTGGGCAATGCTTCTTTTACCGGTAAATTATTACTAAAGCTAAGCGTTTGCGCATAACACACTACCCCGCGCGATTGGCCGACCAGGTAATAAGTTATAGGTTTGTTTGTTAAATCTGCTGTGGCGTTAACCGTTAGCACCAACGTATCGTTGCCCAGCGGTTTTACGGCCAACGAGGTGCCCGAAAGGCCGGCCAAAGGCAAAGGGTATTCTTTCGTGATTCCTTTGGGCAGCGTTATTTTGGCATAATAGCTTTCCCCTGCCTGTGGCGTAAGTTCAAAACTGCCCATGCCAGCGTGGGCGGTTTTGAAACTGGTTATTTCCTGCCCTTTGCCGTTGTAGATCTTCCCTGCCAAGGCCACGCCTTTGCCGTCCTCGCCAACGGCCTTAAAGCCGATCGTTGTGGCGATGCCTGCAACCAGGCCACCGCCTTCGGGCATAAACTGCAGGTCGGTTTTTTCGGGCCGGTTGATGTTTACCGGGACGGTCAAAGTGGCGGTGTCCGCACCGTTGCCGGCCTGCTGCGCTTTTATCGTCAGGTTTTTGAGGGCCGTTTTGTCGGCCAGGCCAAAGCCAAACTTCAGGCCCCCGTCTATGCCGGTCGTAACTTTGTCCCGGGCCAACACATGCCTTCCGTCCGTTACATGCAGTTTAAAATCTTGCAGTGCCACGGGGACGTTGCCGGTCGAGGCAAGCTGTAAACTTGCCTCTACCTTGTTTTTGCCTGCCGCGCTGTCCGCCCTGAACATCGCCCTGACCAAGGTAGCGGGGCCGTTTGTTGCAGAAACATAAATGTTCTTTTTGAAAACATAACCTTCCCCAAAATTGCGCATCCAGTTGGTATAGGCGCGCAAAACAAAGCTTCCTTCACGGGCCTCTTTTTCGTCCAGTGCGATATTGCCCCAGGCCAGCCCGGAGGCAACGGGCACCATCACCCGTTTTACGGCCGTGCCTGCCATATTATCCAGTTCCACATAAAGCAGCCCGCTTTGGGCCGAGGGGAGAAGGAAACTGGCATCCAAGAGATAGGCCTTGAAACGGACCGTGTCGCCGCTGCTGTAATAAGGCTTGTCGGTCTGCAAATAAAGCTTTTCGATGGGCAGCCGTTCGCCCATGGCCTTTATTGCGGCAACATCGTCTTTTAAAAATTTGTTGGCTATGGCCTGGCCGAATGTAAGGGACGGCAACAGGCAAAAAGCAGAAACACAGGCCCTAAAAATGGTTTTCTTAAACGTATCGCTCATGGCAAGGCCTGCTTAAATTTTACCCGGTTTGTTTTCTATGCTTCTTTTATGCCTGTAAACCCTGTTTTCGGTGCTGGTATGGTACAATAAGTAAAACGGGCCAATGATTTTTATGTGGTAAAAGAAGCATAGAAAATATTGGACAATTGTTAGACAGGTTCAGGTCATAAATTTAAACCATTCGATTCGTACGACATAAATTTTTCTTTAATTTATTTGTATCAAAAGCTTGTTTAAATGTGGTTTAGCCTGGTTTTGATGCTTCTTTTATCCCATTAAAAACTTCAAACTTCTTATACTTTTTAAAAAATGGTGGATCAAACCTGTTTTTTGCAGAAATAATTTTTCAAAAACTTAATGCTTTTTTTAACTGTCTATGTTAGGGTATAACATTTAAAAGAAGCATTTAATGAAACCCATCCATATTACCATCGCAAAAAAACGCCCTTTGGTTATCCTGCCAGACAGCCAGGCACACGTTGACGGCCACCCGGTTTTAACATATACGTACAGCATTTACCGCGACCTGAAAGACGGCGATAAAAACCAATTTTTCGAGAAGGAAGCCAACCTGCATTTAGAAAAAAACAACGACCCGGACTACATGGGCTACATCACGTTTGAGCAGCCGGGCCGCCTGTTCACTTATACTGCCGACGGAACGACTGAACTGTCAAGCGATGAAGTGCAGGAAATTATCGAACAGATTAGCGAGTACCGCGACACGCCGAATATGTGGCAAATTTAAAATGGGGCAATGCTTCTTTTACCGCACTAAATTTAGGCCGATAAAAGAAGCGTTTCGTTAATCCTCTTTGTACAGTTCGCCTGCTTTTACGGCCGAAGTTTTGATGCCTTTGATCATGGCCGAACTAAAACCGTTGTGTTCCATTTCGTTCAAACCGACAATGGTGCAGCCTTTGGGCGAAGTAACTTTGTCAATTTCCTGTTCGGGGTGAGAAGCCAGTTGCAGCAACAAATCGGCCGCGCCTTTTGCCGTTTGCGCCGCCATTTTTAAAGCATCGTGCGCATGGAAACCAATTTCCGTTCCGCCTTGCGATGCCGCACGTATCGAACGCAAAAAAAAGGCAATGCCGCAGGCACACAAAGCCGTTGCCGCCGTCATCAGTTCTTCATTAATTTCGATGCTTAAACCAACCGTATTGAACATGGATTTTACCAGGTTCAGGTTTTCTGCGGAAGCATTATCGGTAGCCAGGCAAGTCATGGAATGGCCAATTGCGATGGCCGTATTTGGCATCGCGCGCACCACTTGCACTTCGGCTTGCAACTGTTTTCGGATGTCGGCACAACTCACCCCAGAAATCACCGAAATAAACAATTGGTTTGCTACATCAATGCCCGGTTTTATCTCGTCCAGCAGCTTGTTCAATTGCTGCGGCAAAACGGCAATGATCACAATAGATGCTTCTTTTACCGCCTTAAAATTGTTGTTGGAAACTACAAACCCGGCTTCCGTTTGTGCTTGCAAAACCACGATGTTTCTTCGCGTTAACGTAATTTGTCCGGCTTCGCAAATCCCGGCTTTTACCAAACCTTTGGCCAGTGATAAACCAATGTTGCCGCTGCCAAGTATGGCTATTTTTTTGTCAATCATTTTTTTCCAGTTGTCAGTTGTAAGTTTCCTGTTGTCGGTTCTGGGTGGAGATTGCAGGTTGTACATCAAGAACAGGCAACCCGCAACTTGCAACCGTCAACTCCTCAAGCTTGTTCCAAAACTATTCCCTTTATTCAAATAATGCAGTTCATCGGCCTGGCCAATAATTACTTCTTTTACGCCGCTTTTTATCGCGGCAAAAGCGTTATCTAATTTCGGCAGCATCCCTTCGGAAACTATTTTTTCCAACTTCAATTGCTCATAACGTTCGGGGTTGATGTCGCGGATCAGGGATTCATCATCGTTGATGTCCTGCAAAACGCCTTTTTTCTCGAAACAATAAATCAAGGTCGTTTCGTAAATTTTGGCTAAAGCAACCGCGAGGGCAGAGGCAACCGTATCGGCGTTGGTGTTCAAAAGCTGCCCTTCGCCGTCGTGTGTCAACGCACAAAAAACAGGTGTAAAAGAAGCATCCAGCAATTTGCCGATGTTTTCTGCGGAGATCGATTGCTCGTCCAAATCTCCCACAAAACCATAATCAATCGTTTTGACCGGGCGCTTTTTGGCGCGGATGAGATTGCCGTCGGCACCGGTTAAACCAATGGCGTTGTTGTGGTAACGCTGCAATTGCGCCACCATGTTTTTGTTGATCAGCCCGGCATAAACCATGGTAACCACGCGCAAGGCTTCGATATCGGTAATGCGGCGGCCATCCACCAGTTGCGTTTCAACCCCCAGCGAAGAAGAGATTTGCGTGGCCACTTTTCCGCCGCCATGCACCAATATTTTCAGGCCGTCAAGGGCGGCAAAGTCTTTCAAAAAGTGGTGCAGGTTTTCGGAATTGTCTATCACGTTGCCGCCAATTTTAATTACGTAGAGCTTCATGCTTCTTTTGCCCATGTTTTTTTGTTGCCGAAAATAAGGAATGATTTTGTTGGAAGCGTTCCAATCGGCAATATTTAAAGAAATATATGGCGATGCTTCTTTTACCGGTATAAAATTGGTGTAAGCCTAAATTTTATTAGCTTAACCACCGGAAAATTTTAACTTTGCATTCCTAAAAAAACACGGAGAGGTGTCTGAGTGGTCGAAAGAGCAAGCCTGGAAAGTTTGTATATGCGCAAGTGTATCGTGGGTTCGAATCCCACCTTCTCCGCAAAAAAACAAAAATTGTAAAGCCTGTAAATGTATTTTTTACAGGCTTTTTTATGCCGATTTCTTTAAGTAAGCCAATTGTTTTTAGTGTAAATGACCAGGACAAATGTTTTTTGTAATAAAAGGTTAATTACCAACAACTAACTTTCCTTTCCAATGCTTCTTTTACCACGCAAAAATTAACAAAACCGAGGGCATTCTGGCTAAACATTGTGCTGTTCGTGGTGTTAATGCGGTATAAAAAATAATTTTACTTGCCTGTTCAATTACCAGTTTTAAAAGTAAGCGCCTGGTTGCGCTACTTTACGTTTTTTTATTTGTACGCCATGCAAGGCATACCGGCGGGTTTTGCCTTAACGGCCATTGCAAATTTTTTGATTGGCAAAGGCGTTAGCGCCCTCACCATTGGTTCTTTTGATGCCGTGATCGGTATCCCCTGGGTTTTCCAGTTTATCTGGGGCGCGCTGATTGACCGTTACCAGTTTTCGCTGATGGGCCACCGCAAGCATTGGATTGTTTTTTCGCAATTTGCAGCGTTGCTGGTTACGCTGAGCCTTTTGCTGGTCAAAAACCCGGTTAAAGAGCTAAACTATATCATGGTTGCTTTTTTTATCCACAGTATTTTTGCTTCCATTCAGGATGCCAGTGTGGATGCCACTGCCATCGCCATCGTTCCGGTTGACGAGCAGGGCCGCATCAATGCTTTTATGCGTTCCGGTTTGCTGCTTGGCGTAGCCGTTGGCGCGGCCGGTTTTTCTACTTTATTGCATTATTACGGGTTTTTTTATGCAGCCGCCGTCCAGTCTTTACTGCTGCTGCTGTTTACGGTACTTACATACCTCACCAAAATTGACCGTTCTGATAGTTACCGGCCATCTTTCGGCCTTAAAACCAACCGTCATTCGCCTCGGCAAAAAACAGAAAACCCCGATTTGAAATGGCTTTTTAAACAACTGTACAAAGGCATTGTGCTTAAAAACAGCTTAAAGGTTTTTGGTTTGATTGCCTTGGTTTACCTGTGCCTCAGCATTTTTATCCGCTCGTTTTCTTTTCATCTGATCCATAATTTGCATTGGGACGATAACCAGCTTTCGGTTTTGCAAGGCACCTGGGGAAGTGCGGTTACCATTGCCGTTACTTTAGGCGGAGGGATTTTGGCCGACCGGATTGGCCCCGGAAAATTGCAGTTGCTGGTGGTGATTGCCATTTGTGCATTTTTTTTGGTATTTGATAGCCTTGGCTTTTTATGGTTCCACCGGAGCGTAAGCACCAGCGGCGTTTTGCTGTACAGCCTGGCCGACCCTATTTTTAGTGTTGCCGCAATGCCGGTTTTGATGGCGCTTTGCCTGGCAAAAGTAGAAGGTTCGCAGTTTACCACGTATATGGCCATCGTAAATTTGTGCGATGTGATTGGCGCTTACGTTTCGGGCTGGGGGATGAGTGTTACTACGGCGCCAGTCATCGGTTTTATTTGCGGTGCCAGCTTGTTGGTTGCCTTGGTTTTAAGCAGGGCAAGTTTCAATACTTCTTTTAAGGCAACAAAATTGGTAAGCGAATAACCAGAATTTGTTTAAATTTTGTTTAGCCTGTTGTTTTATATGCTTCTTTTAGGCGATAAAATTTTGACAAGTTTTGCTTTTGGCTAAAGCCAAACCTGAATTCTGTTTAGTCCACGGCCTAAAGGCCGTGGCAACTAATTTTTAAATAAGCAGCATTAAGCTGTAAAACCAGTTACAGGTTAGGGGTCTGCAAGCACAAAAGTGTTAAAAACAAGCGGGCAATTACCACATCCTTTAAGCCATAAACAGCATAAAAATTCAAATTTCGCTTTAGCCAAAACATCACTAAATCAAATTAAGCAGGCCATAGCTTTTTTCACCCCAAAAATTATTTAAAACAAAAATGGGTTGCTTCAATAAAAATTGAAGCAACCCATTGCTACGTCCTGTCCTTAATCTTTACAAAAAGACCAAAAGTAGTTCTAAGACTTACTTTTGCGGCGGTGTAGTTGTAGTACCTGTTCCGGTTGTGCCAGTGCCTGTTCCGGTTGTACCTGTTCCGGTAGTTCCGGTTGTACCTGTACCAACTGTACCGGTTGTGCCTGTACCTGTCCCAACTGTACCTGTTCCGGTTTGTCCGGTGCCCATGGTTCCGGTTCCAATTGTTCCGGTGGTGCCAGTTGTTCCGGTTCCAATTGTTCCATTGGTGCCAGACCCAATTGTACCGGTTGTACCAGTACCGGTTGTGCCGGTGCCAATAGTTCCGGTTGTACCAGTACCATTGGTGCCTGTCCTAACATTACCGGTCCCCGTGTTTGTGCCTCTGGTTGTCCTGGTTCTGCCGGTCCTTCCTCCAGTGGTTGACCTGGTTTCGCTTGTTGTAGAACCCGTGCCTATCGTTGTGCTAGTCCCGGTTGTTCCCATTGTTGTGCCAGCACCGGTTGATGAACCTGCACCTGTACCTGTTGTTTGTGCAGTCGCATCCTGGACTATCCAGAAAAACATCGCCACTGCCATTATTAAACCTGCTTTTTTCATAATCAATTTAGTTTAGAAATTTATAAAATCTGTTAATGAACTGGGTTTAGAACGCCATAAATTCTGTTTTAGTTTTATTTATTTCCAGAAACGCCAGTCAACGCAGGTTTTTTGAAACCGGTTTTGTACCAATAAACAGTATCTGTGGCACTAATTTTTATGGCATAAAAGAAGCATCCCGAATGCGCCGTCCATCAACAACAAACCCTTGAAATTTAAACACTTGCCTTGTTGTTGCCAATGGGTTTGCGGCCAAGTTTCGGCACTGCGTTTTTATAACTTGTTTTATGGCAAACCAATTGCTTAAAAAATATATTTTTATTGCTGTCCTTTTTCTGTTCCTGTTTGTTTTGCCTGCATTTGATCCAAACCTTAACACTTAACTATTTATGCGCCATAAAAAAAGCATTGTTTTTTTAGTACTGCTGTTTGCCGCAAATGAGGCATTTGCCTGCACCACCTGCAATAAAAATTTGCAGAAAGGTATTTTCGACAGCATGTTTTACCCCAACCTTTCTACCATGCTGCTGGCTTTTATCGTGCTGGGTTTGGTAGTTGCCGCGCTTTCGGTTTTGGCTTCGCGGAGGGAAAAGAAAAACCAGGCGTATCAGGTTCAAAAGTTGACTGCGGTGCCGCTCATTTCGGCAGCAACAACTTTAGGGATCGGTTTGGGCGGGTTTATAGACGGTATTTTTTTGCACCAGATTTTGCAATGGCACGAAATGCTGTCCAATAAAATCCCTCCCGTAACGCTGCTCAACAAAAGCGTGAACATGTTTTGGGACGGTATCTTTCATGCTTTTTGCCTCGTTGTGGTGCTGGTTGGCATCGTTCTTTTATTCAAATTGTTTTTCAGGAAAGATGTCATCATCACCAAAAGTGTTTTTTGGGGAAGCCTGGTTTTGGGCTGGGGCTTGTTTAATTTGATCGAAGGCCTGATAGACCATCAAATCCTGAAACTGCACAACGTGAGGGAAATCACGGCCAACGTTCCGCTGTGGAACTATGGGTTTTTGGCATTTTCCGTCTTTTTGATTGTTTTGGGAAGCGTGATGATCAGAAAAAATGCTTTGCCCCATACAGTTGCGGCACACTGAAAATATAGGCATAAAAACAGTATCCGGAGTTTTTTAAATACAAGTACAGTTTTTACCCTTAACCCTTTGTTATGTTAACATTAATTTATGGATGAATGCTTCTTTTACCGCATAAAAATCATTGAACCAGGTAAGGGCCTGTTTAAAGAAAGCACAGTTTTCGTTCTGTTTTGGATGCGGCATTGCAGGTAATCAAAACCAGGCGTATCCGTATAAAGCCTATCAGCAAAATGCTTACTTTTAGCACATGAACAACATTCCGGTACACCTGTTAAAAGACAGGACCAGCCTTGGCCTGCAGATAAAGCGTTTTAAAAAGGGCGATTTGCCGGACGTTGACGCGGAGGTTTTGGGCGCGCACCGGGACGACCATTACCTCTTTTTTTTGCTGGAAAAAGGCACGGGCACTTTAATGATTGATTTCAATCAAATCCAGTTATCCGGCAGCATGCTTTATTATGTCCTCCCAACCCAGGTGCACAACCGTATGCGCAATGAAGCTTTAGAGGGATGGTTTATTGCGGCGGATACCGCATTGGTGCCTGTTGAATGCAGAAACGTATTTGAAAGCAGATTGCTCCTGCAGCAGCCTTATGCGCTAAACGAGGCCCGGTTTAGGCAATGCCGCACTCTTTTGGTACTGCTCTTCGAAAAATATGAAGAGGACGGTGCCGCCCCGTTTTACATGCCGGTCATCCATCCTTTGCTGCAGTCTTTTTTGGCAATGGCAGCCTGCTGTTACAACGAATCTGCCAACACTACTTTAAAAGTATCGCGGCCGGCGCAACTTGCCAGCCAATTCAAACACCTGCTTGTAAAAGAGTTGCGCACGACCAAAAGCCCTGCAGCCTACGCTTCCATGCTAAACGTTTCCGAATCTTACTTAAACGAATCAATCCGGAAAACTACTGGGTTTTCGGTAATTTATTGGGTACAGCAGGAAGTAATGATGGAAGCCAAAAGGCTGTTGTACTACAGCCAGCTAACGGTTAAAGAGATAGCGCATACCTTGGGCTATGCCGATCATTCCTATTTTTCCCGTTTGTTTCGTAAAGTAACCGGTACGTCTGCCGTCGCTTTTCGTGATAAAAACCGCAAATAGTCCTATCATTACACCAAAGTCGCTATTTCATTGGCTTTAAAAATCTGGTTTCTTTGTTTAAAAACCCTTAAACATAAAAAACCATGAAAGTTGTAGCTATTATCGAGTACCTTCAAGACAAAGAAAAAATCAATGCCACCCATGCAGAACACCGCGTGTACCTGCGGCAGTTTTTGGAAAACGGGCAGTTGCGTGCCGCCGGGCCTTTTGGAGACGATTCCGGGGCATTATGGGTACTTGAAGTTGATACAATAAAAGAAGCAGACGTGATTGTGCAAGGCGATCCGTTTGTTGCTGCAGGCGTACTTTTAAGCTGGAAGATCCGGCCGTTTGCTTACTGGTCTGCACAAGAGTCAAAGGGCAAGTAAGTCAACTTTTAACGGCAATCATAAAGTTTTGGTTTGACAACTTCAAACCGGATTTGGGTGTGTCCTTCAATAAAATTTACTGTTTTTAAAAGGATGCTTCTTTTATCACATAAAAATTGTCAACCGTAAAAAAAATTATGCTTATTTCACCAATGCTTTGCTACTATTAGCAATATCTTAGCCGGAATTTGCAAAACTTCGCATGATGCTCAAACCTTTTTTCTCTTTAATTTTATTACTTGCCGCTTTAAGTTCTTTTGCACAAAAAAAGTTTGTCATCAGCGGCAATATCAAAGATGCAAGCACGGGCGAACAATTAATTGGCGCTTCCATCCGCATTCTGGAAATACCAAACAGCGGCACTTCCACCAATAACTACGGTTTTTATTCTATTGATGCACCTGAAGGCAACTACACGCTGCTGTTTAGTTATATTGGTTATCAGTCTTTTACACGGAAAATTTCACTTCGTAAAAGCCAAACGGTCAATGTTTCCCTGTCCTCCAAAACCAATTTACAGGAAGTGGTCATCAGCGCCAACAAACCCAATAACGACCAGGTTACTTCGCCGCAAATGGGCCTGGAAAAACTGAACATGGCACAAATAAACCAGGTTCCGGTTTTGCTGGGTGAAAGGGACATTTTAAAAACCATTACGTTGTTGCCCGGCGTAAAATCTTCCGGCGAAGGAAATACCGGTTTTTACGTGCGTGGCGGCGCTTCCGACCAAAACCTGATTTTGCTGGACGAGGCAACGGTTTACAATGCTTCGCACTTGTTCGGCTTTTTCTCCACTTTCAATTCTGATGCGATAAAAGATGTAAGCTTGTACAAAGGCGGCATGCCGGCAGAATATGGCGGCCGTTTGTCGTCGGTTTTAGATGTGAAAATGAACGAAGGCAACAACCAAAACTTTACAGTACAAGGCGGAATCGGGCTGATTTCTTCGCGCTTAAAAATAGAAGGCCCGCTGGTAAAAGATAAAGGCTCTTTCATGATCAGCGCACGGCGCACTTATGTTGATGTTTTTTTGAAAGCCTCTAAAGACACCACCTTGAAAGGAAGCATTTTGTACTTTTACGACCTCAACGCCAAAGTCAATTATCATTTTAACGATAAAAACGCCCTTTACATTTCGGGTTATTTTGGCAAAGATGTTTTGGGCCTGAAAAATACATTCGGCACAAATTGGGGAAATTCTACCGGGACTTTGCGCTTTAACCATTTGTTTACCAACCGCTTGTTTTCAAACACTTCGCTTGTTTACAGCAATTATAATTTTGCGGTCGAAAGTTTCAGTACCACCAACAGCTTTAAAGTTACCTCTCAAATTACAGATTTCAACCTAAAAGAAGACCTGCAATATTCTTTAAACAACAACCATACGCTCAAATTCGGGCTGAATGTGTTGCACCATGCTATTTCTCCGGGCGATGTTACTTCTTCGGCAACCTCAAGTTTCAACAGTAAAAGTGTAGAAAAACGCTACGGTTTTGAAAACGCCGCTTACATCAGTGATGAATGGAAGGCAGGCGATAAGTTGACGATTTTGTACGGGCTGCGTTTAAGCGGGATGTTTTTGCAAGGGCCCGGCACTTTTAAAACTTACGATGCCGCAGGCGATGCTTTAACTTCGCAAACTTATGGTTCCGGCAGTATTGTAAAGTCTTATTATAACCTCGAACCTCGTTTTTCGGCCAGTTATTTATTGAACGAAGAAACTTCGCTCAAGGCTTCCTACAACCGCAACACACAGAATATCCATTTATTAAGCAATTCGACCAGCAGTTCGCCTACAGATTTGTATGTGTTGAGCTCGAACAACATCAAACCGGAAATTGCCGACCAGGTTTCTACCGGCTGGTTTAAAAATTTTAAAGAAAACCAGTACGAGTTTTCGGCCGAGGTTTATTATAAATGGCTGCAAAACCAAATTGATTATAAAAACGGCGCACAGTTGCGCATCAACCAGGATGTAGAATCGCAGTTAACATTTGGTTCGGGCAGGGCTTATGGTTTGGAGTTGTTTTTGAAGAAAAAGTACGGCCGTTTTAACGGCTGGGTTGGTTATACTTTATCGCGGACGGAAAGAAAATTTGACGCCATTAACAACGGCAATTATTTTCCGGCCAAGCAAGACCGCACACATGACCTTTCAATCGTTGGCATTTACAACCTCAATAAACGGTGGACTTTTTCCGGAACTTTTATTTACGGGACCGGCAATGCCATCACTTATCCAACCGGAAAATATAACATAAACGGATTGACGACTTATTCTTATTCTGAACGGAACGGTTACCGTTTGCCGCCTACCAACCGTTTGGACCTGGGCGCTACACTGGAAGGCAGAGCGCATAAAAAATACCATTCGAGCTGGACTTTTGGCATTTATAATGTTTACGGCTACCATAACCCGTACATTATTACTTTCCGCGACAGTAAAACCGTTCCAAACACCACAGAAGCTTTGGAAACCAGTATTTTTTCTACCGCAATCCCATCTGTAACCTGGAATTTTAAATTTTAAACATTATGAAAATTAAGAACATAAGTTTCGGCACAGCTTTGCTGATGCTTCTTTTACCGGCAATAATTTCGTGCCAAAAAGTGGTTGACTTGAAACTGAAAGATGCTTCCGGGCAAATGGTAATCGAGGCAAACGTTGACAACAACAACACATCAATTGTAAAGCTAAGCCAAAATATATCCTTCACCAGCGCCAATACTTATCCGCCGGTAAGCGGTGCAACGGTAACCATCAGCGATCAATCCGGTAAAAGTTATACGTTAACAGAAGGGATTGCAGGCAACTATTCGTCAAGCCAGTTGCAAGGCACCAGCCTGAACACATATAACTTAACGGTGCAAACGGGTGGCAAAACTTACACTGGCCGTTCTACCATGCCGCCAGCCATTGCTTTAGATACCATAACCGCAAAAAACGACGAGTTTAACAACGGCAACAACCAAAAAGAAATTACCGTTTTGTACTCCGATCCGGCGGGCATCAAAAACCAGTACCTTTTTTTAATGTATGTAAACGGCGTGCAGGTAAAAGGAATTTTTGTTTACAATGATGACCTGACAGACGGCAAACACGTAAGCAGGCAGTTGCGGCAGGATGATATTGATATTTATTCCGGCGATGTGGTAAAAGTAGAGATGCAATGTATTGACAAAGTCAATTACACTTACTGGTTCGCTTTGCAGCAGCAGCAACAAAACGGGCCGGGCGGCGGCGTTACGCCATCCAATCCGCCAAGCAATTTAACCAACAATGCTTTAGGTTATTTTAGCGCGCATACCACGCAAACCAAAACGATTAGGGTGCAGTAATAATTGGAGCAAGTTCACCAATTTTATACCGGTAAAAGAAGTATTGTCTTTATCAATACGTATTTTTAACGGTCAACCAATTGAATCAGAATCCTGCAAAATAATAATAAAGCTTTAACAAATATTTAACCAAAATAATTTGCGTAAACTAAAAAATTAATAATACCTTGTTTTCCTAAACCTAAACGATGAAAACACTGGTACTTGTATTGATTTTTTTAGGGGCCGGTAATTTTTTGCTTGCCCAAAACACAGGTTCTGTTAAAGGTATAATTGCCGATACGGCTTCCAATATCAAACTAATCAATGCCTCGGTTGCGGTGTTAAATGCAAAAGATTCTACCTTAGTCAAGTTTACACGTGCCAACGAAAACGGCGAGTTTACAATTGGCAACCTTAAAAAAGGAAAATTTATTTTGTTGGTTACGTACCCGGCGTATGCGGATTATGTAGAGCGGTTTCAGTTGGATTCTGTAAAAAAAGAGCAAAATGTTGGCCGCATCAGTATGCTTTTGAAAGAAAGGCTGCTAAAAGAAGTATTGATAAAAGGTACGGCTGCAGCTATCAAAATTAAAGGCGACACCACAGAATTTAATGCCGCCGCTTTTACAATTCAGCCCAACTCTAAAGTAGAAGATTTGCTGAAGCAGTTGCCCGGAATTCAGGTGGACAAAGACGGAAAAATTACCGCACAAGGGCAAACCGTAAACAAAGTGCTGGTTGATGGCGAAGAGTTTTTTGGCGATGACCCGACTTTGGTTACCAAAAATATCCGCGGCGACATGGTAGACAAGGTGCAGCTTTACGATAAAAAAAGCGACCAGGCCACTTTTACCGGTATTGATGACGGCGTGAAAAACAAAACCATCAACATCAAATTAAAAGAAGATAAAAAGAACGGCTATTTTGGAAAGGTTTCGGCCGGCATCGGGACGGATGGTTATTACGAAGGCCAGGCCATGTTCAATAAATTTAAAGCCAAACAAAAACTTTCGGCATATGGCACGCTGGCCAATACCGGCAAAACAGGTTTAGGCTGGGAAGACAACAGCAAATACGCTTCTTCTAACAACGTAGAATTTACGGATGGCGGCGGCATTATGATTTCCGGTGGCGGCCGGGACGAGCTTGAATCTTTTGACGGAAGGTACAATAACCGCGGCATACCCGTGGCCAGGACAGGTGGTTTGCATTACGATACCAAGTGGAACAATGATAAAGAATCCATCAATGCCAATTACAAAATTGGCTCTTTGGGCGTTACTGGCACCGATAACAGTATTAACCAAAACAATTTGCCGTCGGGCGTACAAAACAGCAACTCAAACCACAGCTTTGACAATTATTTGTTCAGGCAAAAGGTAGATGCCATTTATCAGATTAAATTGGACACAGCTTCTAACTTGAAAATAACTGCTGACGGAACGGCAAAAAACAACCGGAGCAACAATGTTTACCAATCCACAAGTTACGCTGGTTTTGATACTTTGTTAAACCGCAGCAACCGAAGTTTGACCAACAACGGCAACGAGAAGATATTTAACGCAACCGCTTTTTATACCCACAAATTTAAAAAGGTTGGCCGTTCGTTTTCTTTAAACCTTAGCGGTTCTTATGATGAAAACGAAACAAAAGGTTACCTTAATTCCGACATCCGTTTTTATAACAGGGCAACTGGTGGCTTGGATAGTACGCAATTGATCAATCAATACAAAACCAGCCATATTTTAAGTACAATTGTTAATTCCAATATCACTTATTCTGAACCTTTTACCAAAGCATTTTCGGTTATTTTAAATTACGGGCTGGGTTTGAACAATGGCAGTGCCGACCGTAAATCTTTTGATCAAACTACGGTAGGAGAGTACACTGCTTTAAATACGGTTTTGAGCAACAATTACAAACTAAACCAATTGAGCAACCAGTTTGGTGCAATTTTTAACTATAAAAAAGGCAAAGCAATTTTAAACTTTGGCACCAGGGCAACCAACGTGAAGTTTGAACAAATAAACGAATATACCGATGCCAGGTTTAACCGGAACTTTTTAAATTGGAGCCCGCAAGCTTCTTATCAATACAAATTTTCGCAGCAAAAATCTTTACGGTTAAGTTATAATGGTAATACGCAGCAGCCAACAATTGATCAAATCCAGCCTGTTTTGGTCAACACAGATCCTTTAAATTTATTTTTAGGCAATCCAGATTTGCGGCCTTCTTTTACCAACAGTTTTAATCTAAATTACAATTCTTATAAAGTTTTAAGCGAACAATACATCTATCTTGGAACAGGCTACAATTTGATTTCCAATGCAATTGTTAACAATACCGTAACCAATGCAAACGGAAAAACAACTTACCAGTCCTCCAATCTTATCGGTAGTAGCCCGGCCAACTTTTATCTGTATTCCAGTTTTGGCCAAAAGATTAAAAAGCTAAATTTTAATGCAGGGATAAACATCAGCGCAAACGGCAATACTTCTTACAATTATACCAACAGTGTTTTGAACAAAACAAACTCTTATACTTATAACTTTGGTTTAGACTTGCAAAAGTATAAAGAGAAAAAATATTCTATGTATGTTCGTTTCGGCCCAACTTATACCGTCAGCGGTTCATCCTTGCAGCCCAATATCAACAACAATGGTTTTGGTTTAAACGGAAACACTTATTTCAGGGTTTATCTTCCGCATAAAGTTGAATTTGGTTTTGATGGCAATTACCAGTACCAGGCAAAAACGCAATCTTTTAACCAGAGTTTTGAAAGGTTGATTATCAACCCAACCATCAGCAAAAAATTCTTGAAAACCGATAACTTAAACTTATCTGTTACGGTTAATGATTTGCTCAACCAAAATGTTGGTTTTAACCGCAGTGCTTATGCCGGCAACATTTCACAACAAACTTATACCACTATCCGCAGGTATTTTATGTTTTCTTTAAGTTATGATTTTAACAAAATGGGCGGCGCAAAAACAGCAAAATAATTATGAAAAAACTAATTATGAAAAAACTAAGCTTGTTAATATTCATCATACTGTTTTTACCGGGTAAAAACTTGTACGCACAATACACCCATTTTTCTACCAATGGCATTATCGAATTTGATAAAAGTGTAAACATGTTTGCGCTTATCAAAAAAAGCATTAACAAAGATAACGAAAGCTTTATGCAGCAGGCTTTTGATAGTTATAAAAAAAACAAACCACAATTTAAGGTATTTAAAAGCACACTCAGTTTTTCGAAAGACCGAACGATGTTTACACCTTTGGAAAATACAGAAAGCGGCTCGAACACTTATTTTGATGATAACCCGATGGCCGAGCAGAACAATGTTACTTATACCGATTTGTCTGCCAACCGTATCATCAGCCAGAAAAAAGTATTTGAACAAACGTTTTTGTTGAAAGACAGTACGCGCAAGATCAACTGGAAAATCACCAGCGAAACCCGCCAAATTGCTGGTTACAATTGCCGCCGCGCCAATGCTTTGATTTTGGACTCTGTTTATGTGGTGGCTTTTTATACCGATGAGATTATGGTTCCGGGAGGCCCCGAATTGTTTTCCGGCCTGCCGGGAATGATTTTGGGCGTGGCCATCCCGCACGAAAACATCAGTTGGTTTGCCACCAAAGTTACCGATACAACCGTTCCGGCTAAAGCATTGTCGCCGCCAACCAAAGGCAAAGCGGTAAATGATAAAGAGCTGCGGGCAACCCTGCAATCGGCCTTAAAAGATTGGGGCAATTATAAACAAATTGCGATGAAGGCTTTTTTGTTGTGATTGTTCCGGCTTTATCCATACTGTTTTTATGCCAGTAAAATTACTTTGTTTTGATACCGATAGCAGAACAATAATTGTCTTCCTTCTGTTTAAAATTCAACATAAACAGAAAATACCATGAGTGCATCTTTTAAAGAAACGTTTACCATCGGTGGCGATTTGACCGTAAACCGTTTGGGCTTCGGTGCCATGCGCATTACTGGCGAAGGAATTTGGGGTCCGCCAAAAGATAAAGCCGAAGCCATTAGGGTTTTACAACGGGCGGTAGAATTGGGCGTTAATTTTATTGATACAGCCGATAGTTATGGGCCGCACGTTTCGGAAGAGTTGATTGCCGAAGCACTGCATCCTTACAAAAGCGGATTGGTGATTGCAACCAAAGGCGGCTTAACCCGGACCGGGCCGAACCAATGGCCGGTCAATTCGCACCCCAACCATTTAAAAGAAGCGTTGGAAGGCAGTTTGAAACGCCTGAAACTGGAGCAGATTGATTTGTACCAATTGCACCGCATTGACCCAAATGTGCCTTTTGAAGATTCGCTGGAGTTTTTGAAAAAAGCACAGCAGGAAGGCAAAATCAAGCACATTGGCTTATCAGAAGTGAGCGTTGCCGACATTAAAAAAGCGCAGCAATTTGTCGAAATTGTTTCGGTACAAAATATGTACAGCGTAGACAACCGCAAGTGGGAAGCCGAACTGCAGTTTTGTGCCGAGAACAACATCGCCTTTATTCCCTGGTTCCCGCTGAACGGCGGCAAAGAGGAAGGCATGAAAAAGATGGACGAGCTGGCGCAAAAAAAGAATGCCACCGTTCATCAAATTGCGTTGAGCTGGCTGTTGCACCATTCGCCAAATATTTTGTTGATCCCGGGAACTTCGAGCGTAAAGCATTTGGAAGAAAACATGAAAGCGGCTTCTGTCGAATTAACAGCAGCAGATTTGGAAGAATTGGAAAGTTTATCGGCCGTTCAATAAAAAAATCCAGAATTTAAAATGCTTCTTTTAGCACACTAAATTTTATGTGGTAAAAGAAGCATTTTGGTTTGATAACTTTCGATTTTTTTTGTCAGATAAACTACGTTTAAAGCCTGTTTAGATTTAATTTCGGCTAAAGCCACGATCCAATTTTACAATCCACGGCCTAAAGGCCGTGGCAATTTTAAAGCCTTTTCTAATATTTCTATTTCTGCTAAAACAAACAGCACTATTATAAAATGGAATAGTCGGATTTGAATTGCCACGGCCTTTAGGCCGTGGGCAAAGCAGGAAAGGTGGGCTTCAGCCAAAATTAAGTTGTTAAAAATTGGTTACCGTATGGAAACAGGAAGATTAGGTTGAAAAAATCAAACAAACCTTTATTCTTCACTGTACCGGTCATTCCTCCAGGGATAAGCCGTGTTGGAGTAGCCGCGTTCTTCCCAAAAACCAAGTTTATCCGCTGTTAAAAACTGGATCCTTTTTATCCATTTAGAACCTTTCCAGGCATACAATTGCGGCGTAACCATGCGTACCGGCCCGCCGTGTTCTATTGGCAAAGGTTGTCCTTCAAAAGTATGCACCAGCAAAACATCCGGTTTTAAAGCTTCTTCTAAAGACAAATTTGTGGTATAAGTATCGTAGCCGTAGCACAAAATATGCGTGGCCGTTTCTTTAGGTTGAACCAAAGCGGCCAAATCAAGCAAACTAACGCCTTTCCAGTGCATGTTTAGCTTAGACCAGGTTGTAACGCAATGAAAATCAGAAGTATCTTTGGTTTGCGGAAGATCCATAAATTCTTTCCAGGTTAAGCGGACCGGGTTTTCCACTTCGCCATCAATGGTTAACCGCCAGCGTTCCAAGGAAATTTTTGGCTGATAGCCCAGATCCAAAACCGGCCATTTTACGGTTGCCGTTTGTCCGATCGGGATTTCAGGCATGCCGTGCCGGTTGATTTTGCCCGAACCTTTTGGCGCATCATCGGCCGCGGATGGCGTCAGCTTCATTTTTTCTTCAAAACGGGCTTTCAGTTTCATCCTTGTTTCGATGATGCGGTTCAGTTTTTCCGGTTCTTCCATTGCAAATAGTTTCGGCTTAATCCTAAAATTTATGCGATAAAAACAGTATCTTAATAAGTGGCCAATTCCCGGTTTTTAGCTTTCGTCCCGGATAAAACTTCCGCAAAAATTTGGTACGAATTTAGCCTGGCCTCATGCTCAAAAATATGCGAAGTGGCCATTACTTCGTCCACTTGCGTTTGTGCGATAAAGGCTTGCATTTCTTGTTTAATCTTTTCCGGCCCGCCGATAAAAGCATATTTCAACATTTGCTGTACCGCTTCTTTCTCGTAAATATTCC